>JAPLJU010000266.1 GCA_026388445.1 Deltaproteobacteria bacterium | reverse complement strand
AAGGATTATTTACGGGATAAGGCGTTGAGGGGAAAGCCGCCCGGCAGAGAATTTCTCAAGGTTTTCTCCGGCGAAGCGTTCATAAAAGACGCTGATTAACGCCATGAAGCCATTCAGGACCGGCCTCTGCAAACATCCTCGCCCGGTTTTACTACCCCGGTCAGGAGACGGTCTATCTTCCACTGTTCGTTTCTTTTGACCAAGAAGACCCACCGGGTCATCTGCTTTGATTCATCCTCCGTGGGCCAGTTCTCCAGACAGAGGGCCCGCGCATCGTCGAGGATTTCGATTCGTTGATTGAACGGGCGGCGCTGTTTTTCATTCAATTGGCTGATCTTGAGCATATAATCTCGAAGCTCCTCGCGGGTCAAATCGCCCGCGGAGGTCTGGAGGGGATAGGCATCCACCATGTCGAGGCTCTTTTCGATTTGGGTAGGATCATGAAAGGCGGTATTGAAAAGCGCCATGGCATCTATGATCTTCTTCGATTCCTGATCCTCTTTTTTCCTGAAGGGCCTGTCGAGAAGCGGGTTCACGCATCCGCAGCCTTCAACGACCCATACGGGCCTGCCTATCTCCTCCGAAATCCGGTAGGCCGGAGTTCCTTTGAGGTCCCTGTAAAGCTGATCGAAAGGCTCCTTCGGCACGAGGACCAGTTCCGTGTCTGGCCACTTATCAAGCGCAGCCTTTCCGGCTTTGATGAAATCGTCAACCATGAGAAGACCGGAGACGATAATGTTTCCACCGTATGTTTCATTTTTGACCGCAAAGGTTTGATGGCTGTTCTGGACGGCTCCCCCATGATCTCCCAGGGCTGAAGTGATGCGGCCATAGGCGGCCTCGGAAGTGAGCCAGAGCACCCTGCGATAGGCACCCCCGAAATTAACCAGGTTCCCTTTCAGTGTCCGGCTCATGACTGTTCTTACGGGAAGCGTCAGTGACGCCCGCATGTCCGGATAGGGACTCAGGGGGATGTTAAAGCGGGACCGCATGCGGCTCGAAAATTCCATGAATTCCTCCATGGGGCATTCGAGCTTCTCAATGGTCTCCGGTGCCACGCACACGGTGTAGCCCGGCCAGTAGAGTATCATGCTCTTCGCGCCGAACTCCGCGAAATACTCGTATGTGTTTTCGATGTCATTCCAGCCGCAGATCCGGGGCAGTGGGACGATCGTCCCGACCAGCTCCATCTTGTATTTCTTGAGGAGTGGAAGGGATGCAATGGCGATTTCACCGTCCTTACGCCTCTTCCTGAAGATCTTCGCCCAGAGCTCGGGCCGTGAGGAGTGCATGGAGACATTGATCTCGATAGGCCTGAAGCGGGAAAGCTCCTTCAGGAAAGCCTCATCGAGCATGGCACCGTTCGTTGTGAAGCAGATCTTGTTCGTGATATACTTTCGTCTTATGAGCTTGAGAATCTCGAAAAATTTCGGGTGGAGAAACGCCTCCCCCTCGGCAATCCGCCCCGGCAGGCTGTCACTCATCCTTATGGGGTCCTTGTGCAGGGGCATAAGGCTCAGCTGGTGCTTGATGTCCTCCATGTCCCGGAACATGCCTCTCGCGATCGGGAAAGGGTTCAGGTTGTTCGAGCAGAAGACACATCGGCTGTTGCACACCGCGCTTATGGGAAGCTGGTTTTGATAGCGGTTGCCGGCAAGCCATTCCCTGAAAAATACGCTGTCCTCCCCTGCCGGACCCGGTTCCTGGTGGAACGACTGAATAACCGATTGCCCTGTCCTTTTTTCATGACCGCAGTGTTTATGTGCCGCTTCTTCCTTCATAAATCACCCCTTTGAATTCTCTTTCCTTCTCCTTCGAATGCGACCCCCACTCGAGGACCTCCTCAATTTTTTCCCAGAACCGGCCGGTTGGGCTCGATCGGAGCAGATAAGCCGGAACGGCCTTCCCGATATCGATCGCACTTTCAAAAATTTTCTTCTGAATGTGTTGTCTCTCCGCAATGGAATAGCCTGCTTTTATGGCACTCACAGTCTCTTTCGCCGAGCGATTCATATATGCAGCAGCCCTCGCCCTTCCCAGAGAGATCACCTTGTCCTTCTCAGCCTGATCGAGAAAAAAAATAGCTGCAAGAGGCAGATGACTTTCGACATTCCATGTCGGCGCGGACTTCCTCCAGATATACTCGCTCCAGGTCGGAAAGGGATGCACCCGGAAATTTCCTTGACCGTCCTTAATGACAAGCGTTTCATCATCGCAGAGAACCCTCCAGTGCGGGGGAAGCCTCCGCGAAGAGGTGGTTTTCCCTTTACCGCCCGATGCCGCCAGAAGAATGCCACGGCCACGGTTCTCCAACAACGCGGCGTGAAAAGGAAGCCCCCCTGACAGGCAAATGTCGATAAATAATAATGAGACCAGAAATGACATCCTCAAGAAATCTAGACTATCATCGGTTTCCTCTTTGATGTCGAAGATCAAGTCCGGCGTATCATCATGGGTCCAGAGATCGAAAACGTTCTTTCTTTTAACGTGCCAGCAAGTTGAAATGTTGATTCCGCAGACGTCATTTGATTCTATGACATCGCCTCTGCAAACGATGACCCTCGGGTAAGAGACCGATGGACCTCTTTTCAGTTCCATGATTTGGGCCAGTTTCGATAACCATACACCTGCCTTTTTGGTCCCGCAGAGCGTCCACCCAATATCAGCTGCCAGTTTAAGGCTGTAGATACTTTGGTGACCTTCAAGACTACCCTGTGCGCTCTGCATAAAAGAAGCACTTCCGAAATCTAAATTTAAATCTGTTAATGATAAAACCATACTCGATTCATGAATGCTGAATTAACCGGCCGCATTAATAAATATTCAAT
>JAPLJU010000151.1 GCA_026388445.1 Deltaproteobacteria bacterium | reverse complement strand
AAGGACGGCTATCTTGTGAATACGGAAGGGCTCAAGCTCATCCCGCAGGTCAACGTTCCCCGGGAGACGGTTAATTTCACGATCGATAACGGCGGGACCTGGGCGGCCACGGATAAGAGCGGCACGACACTCGCCACGGGCAGGATTGAGATCGCAAGATTCATCAACCCCGCGGGGTTGACAAGCCTCGGTCGTAATCTATACGCCGTCACGGACGGCTCCGGTGAGGCCGTGACAGGCAATCCCGACACGGAAGGCTTCGGCACCATCACCCAGGCCTTCCTCGAACAGTCCAATGTGAATGTGGTGGATGAAATGGTTCAGATGATCGTCGGCCAGAGGGCCTACGAAATTAATTCGAAGTCCATTCAGACGGCCGACAGTATGCTGCAGATCGTCAACAACCTCAAGAGGTAGAAGGGTGAAAGTCTTTAGGCATATCGGCATGAAAAAAAAGTGGGGCTTCATCCTGTCTTTACTTGTTGCCGTCGTTCTGGGGACGGCGGCGGCGGGCTCCACAGCGACCATAACGGGCGAGACCCTCCAGGCGGCTGTGCAGACCCACGTGGAGAAGCACTCCCCCTGGCCGAAGGGGAGGATCCGGGTGGAATTCCCGGAGACGATGGCCGATGTAGCCGTCCCGTCCGAGAAGGTCACGATCAAGATCAAAGGCCGCGCCAATGAAGACTTCATCGGCCAGACCTCGTTTACGGCCTCCCTCCGGGGGGGGACGAAACTCCTTCGGGAAGAGCATGTAAAGGCGACACTGTGGGTCCTGATGGATGTGGTGGTCAGCACGAAGAGCCTTTCCTCGGGGACCGTTCTCGGCGCCGGGGACGTGAAGGTTCTGCAGAAATGGTACGATGCCGTTCCGCAGAACCGGGTTTCGGATCTCAGTGAGGTCATCGGGAAGAAACTCTCCGTCAGCATCAATCCCCACATGGAAATCACGAAGAATGTGCTCAAGGATTGCCCGGTCGTGCGGCGCAATCAGCCCGTCCGGATCATGCTGGACAACGGCATCCTCTGTATCACCGCAACCGGTGTGTCCCAGGAGGACGGCATTCTGGGGGACGTCATCCGCGTCCAGAACACGGCCTCCAAGAGGATCATACATGCCCGGGTCAGGGGGAACGCCCTAGTCGCGGTGGATTTCTAAGTTTCCGGGGTTTCGTGGATGAAAGAAAAAACAGGAAAAAGTGAAAGGCAAGTGATGACGCGACGGCTGATCCGATCGAAGAAAACCGTTCTACCGGCGCTTTTCCTTTTTATAGGGACCCTCGCTGTTACGGGCTGTGCTATCAACGACAACCTTTACAAGGACATGGAGCAGCCACCGACGCCGTCGGTCACCAAGACACCGGCAGCACCGGGATCCATCTGGCCGGGTGCCACGGGGGGCAACATGCTCTTCACCGACCGGAAGGCGCGATATGTGAACGATGTTGTTACCATCGTCATCAGTGAAACGGCCGAGGGTGAGAACAACGCCAAGCTAGAAACGAACAGGACGTCGGTAACGACCGCGGGCATCGCGGGCGTATACCAGTTCAACCCGGACAAGACCATGCTTTCCAAGTATGAGCTGGGCGGCTCCTCGACCAATGACATGGAAGGCGAGGGCAAGAACAGGCGGGACGGGATCCTGAAAGGGCGGATCACGGCCCGGGTGACCCAGGTTTTTGATAACGGCAATCTCATGATTGAGGGCAGGCGGCTGATCACGGTAAACGCCGAGGACCAGTTCATGATCCTCACCGGTGTCATCCGCCCCGAGGACATCACCACCGACAATTTGATCCTCTCCCAGTACATCGCCGACGCCCGTATCGTTTACACGGGCCGCGGGGTCGTGGACGACAAGATGCGGCCCGGCTGGCTGACGAGAATCATCGACCATGTGTGGCCGTTCTAACAGCCCGAAGGGCTGCAGTTATGAATTATGAGTTTTGAGTTATGAGTTATTTTGAAATTCATCATTTAAAAATTCAAGACTCGAAGTTGTCAGCCGTACAGACGGAGAAAAGAATGTGCAGGAACACGAGAAATAGGGGTGTTTGGAGAATCTTCACGGCTGTCTTCCTGATCATGGCTGTAATGTATCAGACGGCGGAGGCGGCAAGGATCAAGGACATTGCCAGTATCGGCGGCATCCGGGACAACCAGTTGATCGGCTACGGTCTTGTGGTGGGCCTGGCAGGCACCGGGGATGATGTCAAAAACGGCTTTACGCGGGAAACCCTGTCCAATCTTTTGACACGCCAGGGCCTCTCCACGCGGGACCGGGTTCTCACCTCGAAAAATATTGCGGCCGTCATGGTAACGGCCCAGCTTCCGCCCTTTGCGAAGATCGGGTCGAAGATTGACGTGACCGTTTCTTCGCTCGGCGATGCCAAGAGCCTGCAGGGCGGCACCCTCCTCATGACACCCCTCAGGGGCGCCGATGGCGAGATATACGCTGTCGCCCAGGGAGCGGTCACGATCGGGGGATTCTCCGCGGTCGGCGCGTCGGGCAGTTCCGTGTCGAAGAACCACACGACCGCAGGGACCATTGCCAACGGCGCGCTCATTGAGAAGGAATTAAAATACGATCTGGCGGGCATTCAGAGAATTTCCGTCAACCTCTTTCAGCCGGACTTCACGACGGCCACGCGGCTGGCCGCCTCGATCAATGGAAAAGTCAGTGCCGTCGAGGCGAGAACCGTCGATTCGAGTTCTGTCGTCGTAGAGATCAAACAAAATGCCCGGAGTGATGTGGCGTCGGTCGTCTCCCGGATCGAAAACGTCGAAGTCTCCGTTGACGGGCCGGCCGTTGTCGTTCTCAACGAGCGGACGGGTACCGTCGTCATGGGCGAGAATGTGAGGATCTCCACCGTGGCCGTTGCCCACGGAAATTTAAGCATCCAGATCCGCGAGGAAAAGGAAGTCTCCCAGCCCCTACCGTTTGCGCCCGATGCGAACGGAAGAAACACACCCGTCGATGTAGGCGGGGGGGTTACCGTGGCCCCGGGCGGGCAGACGGTCGTCACGCCGAAGTCCGAGGTCGGTGTCACCGAGGAGAAGAAGGGCCTTCTGGTGGTGCCCCGGGGTGTGACCATTCAGGATGTGGTCCGGGGACTCAACGCAATGGGTGTCACCCCGCGTGACCTCATCACGATCCTGCAGGCCATCAAGGCAGCCGGTGCCCTTCAGGCCGATTTGAAGATCATGTAGTGAGGAGGGTCTGTGGATAAGATTTCCCCCCTGTCCGCCGGGCTTCAGGCTCCGGCGGTGCCGGAAAAGGCAAGCGAAAGGTCAGCGGAGGATGAGAAAAAGCTGAAAAAAGCCTGCGCCGACTTTGAGGCTATATTTATCAGCCTGATGTTCAAGACCATGCGGCAGACCGTTCCAACAAGCGGTTATTTCAAGGCCATGCCGGGCAAGGACATGTATACCATGATGATGGACCAGAAACTCGCCGAGGAGCTGGCCCACCGGGGGGGAGGCCTCGGAATCCAGAAAATGCTTTATAATCAGCTGAATAAACCGATCCAAACGGATAAGGAGGACGCCTCTGACGTCCCTGTGGAAAAGGATTAAAGTTTTATTTCACAGGGCCGATAAGTGTGATAAGATAATATCCTGAGGAGATGGAAAAAATGAAAATTTCCAAGATCGATGATCCCACAACCCAGATGATCCAGCAGTATCAGAATGGTCAGAAGGTCGAGGACAAGGCCCCTGATAAGCAGGTCTCTGGCAGTTTGGCTCCGACGGAGAAGGTGAATCTGTCCACCACGGCAAAAGACGTCCAGAGGATCAAGAGCGAGATCGAGAAACTTCCCGAAGTCCGGGAAGAGAAGATCCAGGAGCTGCAGGCTCAGATCGACAAGGGGACCTACAGCGCGGACGCGGAAAAGATTGCCGAAAAGATGGTGGGCGAGTCACTGCTCGACAACCTTTCCTGATTCCCCCCTTTCTTCGGCATCGAAGAATCACCCCCGCACTATGCCCCTGTGAAGGCTCCGTGACCTCTGGTTTTCGGTCGACCTGCCTCCGGATTGCGAATTCATCCATAGAGGGGTGTATCCATGATGGAACAGGACATGAATCTGCTTCAGAACCTCGAGGGCGTCAGCGGATTTCCCTCCCTGTGCGATTCCCTGCTTTCGGTAATGCGCAAGGAGATCGAGGTCTACGGTGAGCTCGAGGAGGCCATGGCGCAGGAGAGGGCGGTCCTGGAGAGACCTTCCTTGACAGGCCTCCAGGAAAGCAACGCCCGCAAGGAAACGTGCCTGCTCAAGACGAGGATTTTGGAAGAGGCCCGGGTGAAGCTCATCGGCAGGATCGCCAGGTCCCTGAATGTCAGCGAGGAAGACGTGCGTTTCTCCACCCTCCTCTCCAGCGTGGAAGGACCCCGGAGGGAGGATCTGAAAGCATGCCGGCTCCGGCTCCGTGAGGTCCTGTCCCGGATCCGGGAGACGAATCGGGGCAACCGAGCCCTTCTCGACACCTCGCTGTGCGGTGTCCGCAACTCCATGAGCTTTATCTATAACCTGCTGTCTCAGGGGTCCACCTATATGGATTCCGGTGAGCTCAGGACAAGAAATACAAACGGCCGGATCTATTCAAGGAAGGGTTAAGACGATGGCAAATATCAGTTCCATATTCAACATCGCGAAGGAAGCGCTCTGGGTGAATCAGACGGGTATCAATGTCACCGGCGCGAACGTGGCGAATGTAAATACCCCCGGCTACTCCCGCCAGCGGGCCGTTATCGGGACGCGCAGCCAGTACGACATTCCCGACAACATGATCCAGACCGGGACGGAGGTGATCAATATCGAGCGCCTCTATGACAAGTTTCTCGAGTTCCAGATGGTGGAGCAGTCGGACCAACTCGGCTACACTAACTCGCGGAAGGACTCCCTGGACCGGATCGAGGCCATATTCAACGAGTCGAACGGGGGCGGGATCAATGAACTCCTCGACCAGTTCTGGAAGGCCTGGGAGGACCTCGCCGCCAACCCGAGCGGACAGACAGAGAGAACGGCCCTTGCTTACGCATCGCAAAACATCGCAGCCATGTTCCGGGAGTATGCCGGAGAGCTCTACAGCCTGCAACAGGAACTCAACACCGGTATTTCACAGACGGTGACACAGCTCAACGGCTACCTCGCCGACATCGCGGACCTGAACTACAAGGTCATCTACGGGGAGGCGGGCCAATCGAACATCAACGACATCCTCGACAAGCGCGCGGATCTGCTCAAGAAGGTGAGCGATCTGGTCGATATCAATTATGTGGAGACCTCCGAGGGGGCGATCAACGTCTTCCTCTCGAACGGCATCCCCCTGGTGGAGGTGATTAGAAGCCGGGACCTGGCCGTGCAGACTAACGCCCAGGGTATGTATGACATCGTCCTGGCGGATGACCCCACCAAGAATGTTACCTCCGCCATCACCAGCGGCCGCCTGGGCGGCATGCTCGAGATGCGGGACACGACCATCACCGGCTACCTGGGGGACCTGGACAACCTGGTCGAAAACATCACCAACGAGGTCAACACCCAGCATGCCCTGGGCTACGACGGATACGGTAACGTGGGCGGCAATTTCTTCGAGCCCTTCAACGCCCTCATGGGTGCCAGGGACATGCAGGTTGACGCGGCGATTATCGCCGATCCGAACCTGATCGCCGCCTCGTCGACGGTCAACGATGGCGGGGAAAACGCCCTCGCCATCGGTAGTTTAAAGGACGCCCTCCTCATGGGCGGGACGGCGACCTTCGGTGATTATTACGGCGCCCTCGTGGGAAACATCGGCCAGGCGGTGGCCAATGCCCAGCGGGGTCTCTCCCATGAGACGAGTGTCATGACCCAGCTCGAGAGCCAGTACGAGCAGCTCTCCGGGGTCTCCATCGACGAGGAGATGATGAACCTTATGAAATTTCAGCTCGGCTACAATGCCGCGGCCAAGATGGTCACAGTGGCGGAAGAGATGTACACAGAGCTTCTCAATATGATTGAACGATAAATCGACGGAAGATGCCGGGATAAACAGATCGAGGTTGTGAAATGCGTATTACGGAAAACCTGAAATTCCAGATGCTGATGAACACGCTGTCGCTCGCCCAGAAGAACTACAGCCTTCTCGCGGAGAAAATGGCCACGCAGAAGGACATCAATCGGCCCTCCGACGACCCCGTGGGCGCGACCCGCGTGCTCAATTACCGTAGTGTCCGGGAGTCCATCGCCCAGTACCAGAGGAATATCGAAAACGCCAATGCCTGGATGGAGATCACCGACACCAAGCTGGAAAGCGTCCAGGAACTCATCGCCGAGGCGAAAGAGGCGGGTCTGAACGACCAGTCCTCGCAGACGCGGCAGGTCCTCGCCCAGACCGTGGGGTCCATCATCGAGGAGCTGCAAGCGCTTGCGAACTCGAAGTTCGGCGACCGCTATCTCTTCTCGGGCTCCGCGACGGATACGGAACCCTTCAGCCGGATGATCCTCCCCGTTTCGGCAAGCGCCAACACCTTTGACGGCTCCCTTTACACGGGCGGCACCTACACGGGGGCTTCCGACAAGACCTTCACCGTGAGAATTGTGAACGGCGGCGCCCTCGGCGCGGCCACCTATCAGGTCTCAGAGGACGGCGGAACGGCCTGGCAGCCCGACCCGGCCGGGACCGTCCCGGCTGACGGGACGATCACCCTCGGGGACGGGCTCACGCTGACGTTCGTCGATGACGGATTGAACCCGCTCACGACGGGGGATATCTTCAACGTGAACGCCTACGAATCGGGCACGGCAACGGCCCCGCGGGTGGATGACCCGCAGGCGGCTGCCAATAACGCCTTTGCGGGGGCGGTCACGCTCGATGCCGCGAGCGGGTCCTACGCGGGGGAAGCCAATAAAACCTTTGTTGTCAAGTTTGTGAACGGCGGCGGCGCCGTCGGTGATGCCGATTACCAGATCTCCGCCGATGGCGGAAGGACCTGGAGCGGCCCCTATGCCGCCCCCTGGGGCAATACCATCACCGTGGACAACACGCCGGGCCACGAGATCGTTCTTGAGTTCACCCCCTCCGGGCCGGGGGACGACCTTGCGGAAAACGATCTCTTCTACGCCCGGGCCTATGCACCGGACAATTACAATGGAAACGGCGAGGACCTCTCCGTCCACATCGGAAAGGGCAACACGGCAACCTACAACGTATCCGGCGAAGAGGCCTTTACCGACCGCGGCAGGGGGGAGATCGACCTCTTTTCCGCCCTCGAGACCCTGAAGACGGCCCTCGAAAACGGCGACAGGGATCTTGTCAACGAGCAGGTGAACCAGCTCACGGCGGCCCAGGACCACATCCGGGAGCAGATCGCACGCGTTGGGGCCCGGATGAGCGGACTCAATATTTCCAAGGAAAATTACCAGGTGCTGGACGAGAAGATGAGCGGATTGATCTCGGACACGGAAGATGTGGACCTCAGTGCGATCATCGTCGAGTTCCAGATGAGGGAAACGGCCCTGCAGGCCTCCTATGCCATGGCCGTGGAGATCGGAAAGAAATCCATTCTGGATTTTCTGACGTGATGTGACCGGAGGTTCACTCCCAACCCCACCGACACCCCTTCCTTTTGAACCCCGAGATATCCCTAAAGTTTTTGGGATCCGGGGACGATATTTAAGGCAGAAACCACGAAAGGAAGGAGGTGCAGATAGCAGAGTCGGCTAGGGGGAACGGGGTGAAAATCCCGGTTTTTCCATCACTTAAACCCTTAACACCGGCGAGAACGCCGGGGAAAATCCAGAAAAAGGAGATCACATCATGGCAGTTACAGACATCACCTTAACTTCAGGAATGCGTTCCAACCTCCTCAGCCTTCAGGGCACCGTGGAGCTTCTCAACCGCACGCAGGAGCGTCTTGCTTCCGGCAAGAAGGTTAACAGTCCTCTTGACAACGCAACCAACTACTTCGTGGCCAAATCCCACCTGGACCGCGCCGGCGACCTGGCCGTCCGTAAAGACGGCATGGGCGAGGCCATCCAGACGGTGAAGGCTGCCAACGCAGGAATCGAAGCAATCCAGCAGCTCATCGAGAGTGCCAAGGGTATTGCCCAGTCCGCCTACTCCTCGGGAGCGTCGGGACGTGAAACCCTGGCGGCCCAGTTCGACGAGATGATGACCCAGATCGACAACATCGCTGCCGATGCGGGCTACAAGGGAGCCAACCTCCTGGACGGTGACGACTTGACAGTCGTTTTCAACGAGGACGGCTCAAGCGATCTGACCATCAGCGGTTTTTCTGCCGATAGCTCGGGTCTTGCTATCGCCGCGGCGCAAGCCGACTGGGTTGCTGACACTGACATCGATCCCGCCCTCGAGGAACTCGATGCCGCGCTCGAGGTCCTGAGGTCGAACTCCCAGGTTCTCTCGGCGAACTTGAACATCGTGACCACCCGGAACGAGTTCACGGAGGGCATGACCAACATCCTCTCCGAAGGCGCCGACAAACTCACGGCGGCCGACACCAACGAAGAGGGCGCCAACATGTTGATGCTCCAGGTCCGCCAGGCCCTTGGAACGACGGCGTTGAGCCTCTCCGCACAGGCAGCGCAGTCCGTCCTGAGGTTATTTTAGTAGCGGGGACTTAAGCGGGTCGACCTACGCCTCGCCATGGGTCCCCGAGCAGAGCGTAACCCAAGCATGGGCTTAACCGGAGAAGGGGAGGAGAAGGACTCTCCTCCCCCCTTCTGCCATGCGGGAGACGAACCATGACTGTCATCAGAACAGCAATCGAACAGTCTCTGATTGTCCTTGACCGGACAAACAGCAGCATGGAGGCTGTGACAAAAAGGATCGCCACGGGGAAGAAGATCAACGCCCCGAAGGACGATCCCGTGCTCTGGGCCAGCGCAGAAAAGGGCCGATCCATCGCGGAGTACCTGGGTGCCGTCAACAACAGCCTTGAGTCCGTTGCCATCAGCATCCGGGGAGCAGACCTCACGATGGAAACCATCGGGAAGCACATCGACCAGATGATCGAAGCTGTGAAGAACTTCCCGCCCTACCCGATGGGGGACACGTCTGCAGAAAGGGCAAAATTTCTCCAGAGCTTCAACGGGATCCGCCAGATGATCGACGACCTGACACTGCCGCCGAGGGACGACCTGGGGCAGTATATCATGGCTGACCCGGGGTCCCTTGCAGAGCCCGTGGATATGTGGAGCGTGGTCATCGACGAGGAAGGCCACGTCCGGACCATACAGAAGCGTGAGGTTGACACAGGACCAGGGGGTCTCAATATCCCGGAACTTACCGAAGGGGACATCACGACGACGGGACTGCCCGGCGGGCCGCTCGATGAGACAAAGCTCAACGACATCATCGCCAACCTCGAGAGGGCCAACGAGACCCTCGGCGAGAAGCGGTCGGGGCTTGCGAGCGATGCCGCGGGCATCGCCCGGGCGAAGGCCTTCAACGACCGTGTTGCCGCGTTCTACACGACCTTCGCGGAGAACGTGGAGCAGGCCGATGTGGACGAGGCGGCCGCACAGGTCAAAAGCCTGGAGCTCAAGCGGGAACTGGCCCTCGAGGCACTGGGAAGCATCACCTCCATGCATTCGGAGCTCGTCGGACTTTTGAGATAGGATTTTATGGGACTGAAAATTGAGTTGAAACCGCAGGAGCGGTTCATCATCGGGGGTGCTGTTGTCAAAAACGGCGACTCCAGGACGGAACTCATCATCGAAAACAGGGTCCCCATCCTCCGGGAGAAGGACATCTTGAGCGTCGACAAGGCCGACACCCCCTGCAAGCGGATCTACTTCCTCCTCCAGCTCATGTACGTCGAGGGGAAGGATCTCGCCGAGTTTCAAAAAACCTACTGGGATCTAGTCCGGGATGTGGTCAGGGCGGCCCCCAGCCTGATCGGATTCGTCGATGCCATCAGTGAGCACATCATCAGCAACCGCTATTATCAGGCCCTCAAGGTCGCAAGGCAACTCATCAAACGGGAGGAAAAGTTAGTCCATGACGCAGGAAAGACAACTGGAAGCATACCAGAAAACCCATAAGATGGCCATGACGGACCGCGAGGTGGAGGCCTCCGTCCTCACCAAGGGGGCCCTCATGCTCCAAAGGTGCCAGGAGGAGTGGAACAGGGGCGGAAGCAACGGGCTTCTCGATGACGCCCTGCGGTACAACCAGCTCATCTGGACCGTCTTCCAGGGAGAACTGGGTCGAAAGGATCACCCCCTGCCGAAGGAGCTGCGGGAGAAGATCCTGACGCTGAGCCTCTTCATCGACAAGCGGATTTTTGAAGTCATGGCTTATCCCGATCCGAAAAAGCTCGACGCCATTATCAACATCAATCTGAATCTTGCGGCGGGACTCAGGGGATCGCCCGGACCGTAAGTCGAATAAGAAGGGTAAGGGAGGAACAAAAAAAGGCGGCTATCCATCGAGCCGCCTTTTCATATTTCGAGATGTCCCCACGGTACTTTATCGGTCTCTTTTTTTTCACTCAACGGTCATTCGGGCCGCGGGGATGGGGCACGTTGCGTTTGCTCTCTTTTCTGATGCTCGGGGTCATCCGTGATTTCGTCGGGACTACCTTCTGAGGTGGGGCTCTCCCCGGCGGCGATGACCATTATTCTTTCAATCTCCTCATCGGAGGCCTCGAGACCGCGGGACTTGAGGCGGGACTTGAGAAGGCCTCTCCAGATGCTCTTCGCAGCCTGCAGAAGCCTCGCACCGTCCTCATCGCGACCTGCCGAGAGCAGTTTTTCGGCGTAAGCCTGGAAGCAGACAGCCGGGTTTATATTCCTTTTTCTCATGCGATCAACAGTCACCCTGTACTTATCTGCTTCGCCAGTCAGGAGGAGTGCTGCGGCGAGGAGCGCCCAGGCCGGGATATAATCCGGGATTTTACGAATCAGGTTATCCAGGATCGTAGCGGCTTCCTTCAGTCGGCCCATGTAAAACTTGCTCATGGCGAGGTTGAGATGAGCCTCCTTCAGCTCAGGGTCGATCTCCAGCGCTTTTTTACAGGCTTCGGCTGCCTCCGCATAGCGGCCCGTTTCCAGGTACACGTGTCCCAGGTTCATATAGGCGAGATGGAGATCTTCTTTTGAACCGGAAGTCAAAAATTGATGCCAGAGATCGACGGCCTCATCGTATCTGCGAAGCCGCGCCGCCTGAATGGCATGTTCATAGAGCGCCCGGGCTTTGCCTCCGGATTCATCGATCTTCTTTTTGCCGAGTTCGTAATAGGCCTTCCCTTTGTCGCCGCTGTCCACGGCCTTCAGGGTTCCGTAGTGATGAACGGGTAGGTCGGTGGCAAATATCTTGAAATGGTGGCAGGCCATCGAATCTTCCACGAGCTCGTGGACAGCCCCCTCGAAGCGGATCCGGTGGTCGTTCCTGAAAAGGCGGACCTTCCGGCTGGGGTACCAACCCGGACCCGCCTCTTCATTCGCGTATGAACCGTCGTTCGGAATCCAGCCTTCCGTGTTCATGACGGTCGTGTAGTTTCGCGTCGTGAGGATAAATCCACCAGGCCGGGTCTTCTGGTCCTTGACAGGGGATGTGAGATTTCGCAGTTTGACGAAATCGCAGGGGGAAATAACCTCATCGGCATCCATAACGAGGATCCAGTCGCAGGTCGCCTTTGCAAGAGAGAAGTTCCTTGCTTCTGAAAAATCTTCCCGCCAGGGGATCTCGAAGACCTTCGCTCCGAAGGCGGTGGCGATGTCCCTCGTCCGGTCCGTCGAGCCCGTATCCACAACGATGATTTCGTCAACGGCCTGCTTCAGGTTCGAAAGACAACGGATCAGGTTCTTTTCCTCGTTTTTGACGATCATACACAGCGAGATCGTCTTCTGTTCTTTCTTCTCTCCCGGCGGCTGCAGAGGACCCACCTTTGACCGGATCTCGAGTGCCGCCTGCAGGAACCCCTCATCGATCTCGAAGAGGACCATGGCCCTTTCGATTTCCTCCATGACCTCCGCGAACTTTTCCTGACCGATCAGAAGGTCGATGAGCAGGAAAGAAATACTCCGGTTCAGGGGATAGAGGCCCTTCGCTTTCCGGAAGATCGCCTCGGCCCGGTCAAGTTGTCCCAGGTTCTTGGCCGCCGAGTGGTAGAGGTTCGCCGCATCGACCAAATCCGGCGAAAGGATGAAACCCTTTTCAAGGAACCGGAGGGCATCTTCTCCGGGTTCTTCTTTCCATCTGACGACACCGAGGTTGGTGTGAGC
>JAPLJU010000167.1 GCA_026388445.1 Deltaproteobacteria bacterium | reverse complement strand
GATCTTCAACGCCTATCTTTTCACCTACATTCTCCTCACGCCCTTAGCCGGTTACCTGACGGACCGGTTCGGCGCGCGCCTGGTCATCACGGTCTGTTCTCTGATCCTTGGCGCGGGCCTCCTCCTCATGGGCAAAGTGGACTCTCTCCTTTTTGCCTGTCTGGCTTTTGCCGTTGTCGGCCTGGGGGCCACAGGGATGTGGACGCCCGTCATCACCGTCGTCCAGCGCTGGTTTGCCCCTCATCGCAGGGGACTGGCTCTCGGCATCCTCTCCACAGGATACGGTCTTGGCTTCGCGACCATGGGAGCGGCCTTCCCCTGGATCGTTCATCACTTCACCTGGCGGCACGCCTGGTATTTCATCGGTGCCGCTGCCCTTGCCATGGTGCTTGCCAACGGGCTCTTTCTCAGGCGGGATCCTGAATCGTCGGGTACGCGACCCTGGGGCGAGTCGGACACCTCCGCGCATGGACCTCCTGCGAAGGCCCATGCAACCGGGCGGTATCCTGCAGCGGATATCTTTGGAGATCGGGCTTTCTGGTTGATCGGTATTTCCTATTTTCTGATTTCCTACAGCCTCTACGGCATCACGACCTTCATGGTTGACTATGCCCGTTACGAACTCGGCCTGTCCCTGGAAAAGGCAAGCTTCCTTGCCACGATCCACGGAATCGCCCAGGTTGCCGGCGTGTTAACTGTGCTGCCTCTTTCGGATTACATCGGCCGCCGTAAAACGATCCTGATCTCCGACGCCTTCATCGTGCTGGCTGTCATAGGCATTCTGATGCACGGGTCTTCCTGGATCCTGCTGTCCCTCTTCGTTGCCCTGCTGGCCGTATTCTATGGTGTCACCTTCCCCATCTACGGGGCCTGTGCTGGGGATTATTTCAGAAGAGAGATCATGGGGAGTGTGATCGGCGCATGGACTCCCTTTTATGGGCTCGGCGCCATATTGTCTCACTGGATGGGCGGAATGCTCCGGGATACGACAGGCAGTTACGGCCTCGCCTTCGTACTGGATGCACTGGCAGCCCTTTTGGCGGTGGGATTCTTCTTCTTTGTTAAACCGTCATCGAAAAAATAAGAGCGATGGTTGATGAAGAAAAAATCTTTTCGTGCTGTTGCCCGACTCTTCTTTTTTTCATTAAGCGATTGAGTGGGATTCTGGATAGCGAAATTAGACGCGTTTTTGATAACCGATCTTCGCGAATCGAAACGCCCGCAGCGCAAACTGTTTGAGCCCGCAGGGCGAGTCATTGCGCCTGCAGCGAAGCAAGCATTGCAGACTGTTCAAAAACGACCATCTGCTTCGTTGCCCTTGTCCCTCGTCGTTCAACGTACGATCTCAGTACGCCTCGCTCCTCAGGACTTCGGGCGCCTTGCATCCGGCCCTTTTTGAACAGCCTGTTAAAGAACCAGCGCGGTCAGAAACCGTCTATTCGCAGGAAGAACCCTGCTCAAGTGCCTTTAGACAACAGACCGTTTTTACCTGACCCCAGAAACAGCCCTGCCCTACCGATTACCACGGGGCAAAGGAGGAGGGAAAAACCCCATTTTAAGGCCAACAGTAAAGGAGGGGGAAACTGTTAACCTTAACGGTCGGTAGGGCCGGGGCGAGATAATGTCTATTTGATCTGTAAAGAGCGTTCTTAACCACAATTTTACACCTCTATTTAATGCAGTTACCGTGCCGAGTGGATAAAATTTTTTTAACATCCTGATTACATGATGCATTTTATTTATGTCCCTTCCTGACCTCCCTGAATCGGCATTTCCGGTGAGGCAACAATTGTCGAATATTTTGACCTCTAACTGCAAAAACATCATCAAAACGAATTGTTATGTGGACCCTGCCTGTATGCCTTTCGACAAATTTGTCTTAGATCGAAAAATATCATATTTTTTCTATGAAAACGGCATATCACATTGATTATAAATTATAATTTAAAATGCTTGTTTTGAGGTTTCGTAACTCACAATGGTTACGTTCGGGAAGATAATAGAGGAATGTTCCGATGTAAAACGGTTGGCTGGCAGATTGAGGGGGGATCTTTCGTGACGATAATCCTGGCATACCCTGGCGGGCTTTTGGTTGTTTGACCCGGGGCCCCTTACCTTGCCGCGAGTATGTAGGCGAACATCAGCGGGGCCACGATCGTGGCATCTGATTCGATGTGGAATTTAGGCGTGTCGGCCGCCAGCTTTCCCCATGTGATTTTTTCATTGGGCGAAGCGCCGCTGTAAGATCCGTAAGAGGTCGTGCTGTCCGAGATCTGGCAGAAATAACCCCAGTATTTGCACTTCTCCCTCAGGTCCTGGGTGATCAGCGGTACGACGCAGATGGCAAAGTCCCCGGCAATGCCACCGCCTATCTGGAAGAAACCGACAGTGCCCTTCTGAGTGTTCTGGAGGTACCAGTCAATCAGGAAATTCATCAGCTCGAGGCCTGATTTCACGGTCCCGTAACCGGAGATCATCTTTCTCCGTGATGACGCGACAATATAATTTCCCAGCGTGGAATCCTCCCAGCCGGGTGTCCAGATGGGGATGTTTTTTTTGCAGGCCGCGATGACCCAGGAGTTTCCGGGATCGATTTGATAGTAAGACTTGAGATCGCCACGACGGATCATCTGATAGAAAAATTCAAAGGGAAAGAATCTTTGCCCTTTCAACTCGGCCCTTCTGACGCATTCGAGGAGAGGACCTTGCACCCGGCGCATCGCCTCGGTCTCCGGAATGCAGGTGTCGGTGACACGGTTCAGGCCTCTTTTGTAAAGGCTTTCCTCGTCCCGGGGCGCCAGCTGCCGGTAGTGAGGGATATGTTCGTAGTGATCATGGGCAATGAGGTTGAAGATGTCTTCTTCGAGATTCGCACCGGTTGTGCAGATGGCGTGCACTTTGTCCTTCCGGATCATCTCTGCGAGGGTGCCGCCGATCTCCGCCGTGCTCATGGCTCCGGCCATGGCCAGAAGCATCCGGTTTCCCTTACGGAGATGCTGGATATAGGCTTGTGATGCCGCTTTCAAGGCGTAGGCATTGAAGTGCGAGAAATGGTTGTCGATGAATTTCCGGATGAAACGGTAATCGAGGCTCCCGGTCCTGCCCGTCCTCTTGCTTTTCATGGATCCCCCCCTTTTTTCGAACCATCATGAAAAGGAATGAACTTTAATCGCCGATCGATGGACGCTTGTGCGTCACGGGTAAAAAACAATGAATCGTTATCTCATAATGCGAAATTATTCAAGATGATTTCTGTTTTTGATCGGATTTTTCCCCCGGTGATCTCGAAATCCGCGGATCGTTTCCAATAAAAAAGCCGCTCTGAAAGCGGCGTGTGGGGCTTCCGATCCTGAAGGGTCGTCAATCAATGTGCACCATCCTTCTTTCGTCGTAGCCTGGATCCACGACGATGCCGATTCTCTTCCTGCTTCCCCCCTCGCCGACGAGATACCACCTCTTCTCAAGCTCTTCTCTCGCCATGAATCCGTAGGTCCCGAATCGCAGGGCCGGGTCCATGAAATAGATTCTGTCGTCGTTGTAACCGATCGCCATCACATAATGCCCGTAATCCGTGCAGGCGTACTTTTCGGCCTTCTTCCGGCTCCAGGCCTGGATGATCAGAATCACCGGCTTTTCCGCCTTCAGGCACTCGATAAGCCCGTCGGAAGTGAGGTCGATCAGGAGCTCGGATTTGAATCCCTCCACCTGGAGAAACCGGACCATCTCGGATTCGTCGACACCGATCTTGCTGAGCTTGAGTTCCCGGCACAGCCTCACGTACTTGTGTCTCCGGTTATGGTAACGAAGGATGGAAGATACGCAGGCCGCACCGCAGTCGTCGTGAGTCCGCTGTTTCACCGTTGGGTAATGCATCATCTTCATATTCTGCCGGTCGCTTTCGTCCCGATCACTGGCTGCTTCCTCTGGCCAGGATGGCTTCTAGGATCTTTTTTTCGTCCATGGTCCCGAAATGCGCCATCTCTTTGAAGCTCACGGTGAGGATGGGCTGTAGTTTTTCACGCATGAATTTTTCGATGGAGTCGATCTTCTTGGTGTTGACACCCTCGCCGAGGCCTCTCAGGTAGGAGATACGAACCCCGATGATGTCAATCAGGACGCTTGCCTCCTGCAGCAGCTTGACGCCGCAGAAGCCGG
>JAPLJU010000179.1 GCA_026388445.1 Deltaproteobacteria bacterium | reverse complement strand
GGGACGACGAATGATCTGGGGCGGTCGGGCTCACATCCGAACGGTGTTATACATGAGCGCCGTCGCTGCCGCTCGCTTCAACCCTGTCATCCGGGCCTTCTACCAGCGCCTGCGTGAGGCCGGCAAAAGCTGCAAAGTGGCCATCACCGCCTGTATGAGAAAGATCCTGATCATCCTCAATACGATGATCAAAAACAACACGTGCTGGAAATATGCTTAGTTAAATATCTTGACTCGAAACACAATTGCTAATCACTATTCACTATCTTTTTTGCTCACCACTAACCACTGACCACTCACAACTCACAACTTAGGCCATATGGCCTGTTGGGCTGCCGGCGGGGATCGGTCATATTTTCGGCACAAGCGCTCTTCGTAAACTTTCACCCCGCCGTTGCCCAGAAGTGCATATCTATCCCTGGTTTAGTCTTCTATGTCTGCCCATTTCTTGGCGATGGCAATCGCCTTCTTTAGATCATAGGTTCTCTCAATTTCGACTCTCTCTGCCTGGGGAGAGCCGGCTGCATTAATACAGAGCCCGATATACCAGCCGGCATACTCGGATGCGGTCATATCTTCAATGAGCTTTATGGCCTTCAGCCTGTTTTCCGTTTTCACTCCCTTTTTCCCGCGCAGGAATTTTTCCATGTATTTCCTTAACTCAGGATTTTTCCAGTCTCTCTCCGTAGGAGCGGTAACAGCTATGCCACCGCTGATATCCTGGAGCATGACATACTGTTCACCGACGGTGTGGCACGACATATATTTCCCTACATTTGCGGCAAGGAAGTTTGGAACCCAAACTCCTGCGGGATGATATGATCCCTCAACAGCCGAAGCTATGGCAGCGTGATAACCAATTTCACCATTCATAATCATTTCGGTTAACATCTCCCGGATGTGCGGAGCTCTTTCAACGCCGTTATATTGCGCCATGAGAGCAGCAGCACCCACAAACATGTCCATGTGACCGGCTGTGCATGCACATTTCGAGCATCTATGGGTGGAAGCGAAGGTCCCAACCATCAGTCCACTGAAGGCTGTCTCACCGCACATAAAGACTCTATCCCAGGGAACAAAGACATTCTCAAAAATCGCCATTGACTCAATATGTCCGATTTTCCTGCTTACCGGGTGATCTATTTCTCTGGGCTCTCTTGGCGCTGCGGTAGGTCTAAGAATGTATTTAATTCCCTTTGTATCTACAGGAATAACAAAAGCTACAGCATAATCCTTTTCTTCTCGTCTTAAGGCCCTGCAGGGCACGACAATCAGTTCATTGCAGGCTACAGCACCGGTAATATTGGCCTTGGCGCCGCTCACCACAATCCCATCGTCTCTTCTTTCAACCACATGAACATATAGATCGGGATCTTCCTGCTCCATAGGGCCCACACTTCTATCCCCTCGAACATCCGTCACTGCCCCGCCGACCATGAGATCTTCCTTCTGAACACGTTTTACAAAATTGACAACGTTTTTGTAATAGTTCGTGCCAAGTTTCTTATCCATCTCATAGGTGGAAACAAGCAAGGCTGACGCAGGATCAACAAACATGCATCTCAAAAGACACACTTTTTCGGCTGAAAGTTTTCTATGTAACCTTGCTCTTCTGATCAGATCCTCAGGCGATTGAGGGATATGGGCCCATAAGTTTACCTCTTCATCAATAAATGAAGACTTTATCCTGGCCAGCTCCTTTGTCTCAGGATCATGTGCGGCCGCGTATGTGAGTGAGGTCAGGTTGAGCTGTACGTCAAATTGAGGATTGCCAACAATTTGATCAACCCTTTCCCCCAACATGTAGGCCTCGGGTTTTTGCTTCTTCAGGCTTTCAAAGTATTCTTCTTTCGTTTTAATAGCCATTGTAAAACCTCCTTACTTCAACTTTACTCGTGAAGCAAATTGAAAGAGCCCTCTTTTTTACCGGGTACTCCAGGTGCTGGAAATAAGTTGTCGTATGCATAGGGCTAAGATTAAAAACAGAAGGAAGATGCAAATGGATTAGTAAAAATAGTTTCCTTTCATTCTGAACGAGGCGAAAGTCCGGGCCCTCTTTATCCTTTATCGAGGAGAACTTCACAAGTATCGCTTCAGCGAATAACCCATCCCCACCCAATCTCTCCGTCTGCAGGGAAAAGATTTGGGTGGGGATGAATGGACTACATGTTGCATCACTCAATAGGACAGCTAACAGCTCCTACGTTGGTTGTTTAGGCTCGAGGTCCTGCACCAGTATCCCCTGCTTGTGGAGCTTGGCAATTTCCTCGGAGGTCATGCAGATAATGGATTGCAGAATCTCCTCGTTGTGTTCCCCGAGCAGCGGTGCGGGTCCCTGGACCATCGGCCGGGGATCCGACATCTTGTTGGCGTATGCGCTCGCAACGCTCACCTTGCCGGCTTTCGGCTGGACGATGTCAACCACCGTTCCCCTGGCGCGGTAGTGAGCGTCCTTCTGCACCTCCTTGTGGGTGGCGCAGGCCCCGCAGGGCACGTTACTCTCATCCCTCATGAGGCGGACAATGTCATCCCTCTTCTTGCCCTTTCCCCATTCCGTGAGGAGGGGGATCATGTGGGTCAGGCGGTTCTTTCCGCGGTCGAGGTTTGTCGCCCATCCCTCGGCGGTTAAGAGTTCCGGCCTTCCGACTGCCGTGGCGATCCTTCCCCACATTTCATTTGTACCGCAGCCGATGGCGTAGGCGCCGTCCACGGCCATGTAAACGCCGTAAGGCCCGACGATGGGGTGGTGCCCGCCCGACCGGCCGCGGGTCACATTGACCATGGTGGCCAAGGCAAGAACGTTTTCCGTCACCGATATGTTCTTATCGGAAACTGACACATCCACATACTGGCCGTGACCGGTCAGCATCCGGTGCAGGTATGCGCACAGAATGCCCCAGGCGAATTCGGCACCGCTACAGTGCGAGGAGACGGCGATTCCCAGGGGTTCCGGAGGACCATCGGGCCAGCCGTTTGCTGATGTATGTCCGCCCATGGCCTCGGCAACGATGTCATTGCCGGGGTACTTCGAGATGGGACCTGTTCGACCGTAGCAGGAGACGGAGCCGTAAACGATGCCCGGGTTGACTTCCTTGAGGACATCGTAGTTGAGGCCCAGAGCTTCAATTGCACCGGGCTCAAGGTTCTCAATAAATATGTCGGACTTCGCTGCGAGATCCTTGACGATCTCGCAGGCTTTCTTCTTGGAGAGGTCCAGCGCAATGCCTTTCTTGCCTCTGTTGTAACTGATATAATAGGCGGATTCGCCTTGCTTGAAGGGTCCCAGCTTTCTCGTGTAATCTCCCTCAAGGTTTTCCACTTTGATCACTTCGGCACCCAGATCGGAAAGGATGGCGCCGCAGTAAGGTCCTTCCTGTCCCTCGCAGATTTCTAATACCCGGACTCCAACGAGTGGTCCCTGTGCTTGAAGTTTCATTACTTGTCACCTCCTTTCTCCTTCGCCTTGGCCCTGGCCACGTCCACGTTGTAGCCGTAGGCGAGGTCGATGTTGTCCACAATGACCAGCTCGTCGTAGAGTTTGTCGATCTCCTTGTCCGAGTAGCCCAGGTATTTCTTGAGGATAGAACGGTTGTGTTCGCCCATCATGGGTGCCGCACCCTGGACCCTGCCCGGGGTTCGCGACAGCTTGCTCACCACGCCTTCCATTTCAAACACCCCGGCCCTCGGCTGCTCAATGGGGACGAGCATCTGCCTGGCACGATAATGGGGATTTTTGACATATTCCGTGTTTGTGAGGATTGGACCGGCAGGCACGGAATGCTGATCCCTGAGAATCTTCACACACTCTTCAACCGTCCTCTGAGCGCACCATGCCTCGACGATGCCTTCAATCGCAGCCCGATTCTTGAGCCGGTGAAGGTTGGTGTCGAACTTCGGGTCACGGGCCAGCTCCGGCTTACCCATGGCCTCGCACAGGCGGGCGAAACGCTTGTCGTTGTCCACGCCGATAACAAAATAATCGTCCTTGGCCTTGAAGACACCGTAGGGGCTGATCGAAAGCCTGCGCAACCCGTTGCGAACCGGTGACGGCACATCGTCGGCCGCCATGCTGACCATGCAGATCACATTTTCGTTGCTCGCGATCATGCTGTCCGTGAGGGCAATATCGATCCACTGCCCCCTTCCCGTTTTGATCCTCTGGATAAGTGCCGCCACGATTGCCACCGCCTCATGCGTCCCCGTGTTCATGTCAGACCAGGACACGTCCAGTCCGTGGGGCGCCTTGTCCGGGAACCCGTTCATCCACTGATGCCCCGATTCCGCCTGGGCGATGACATCATAACACACACGAGGGCTGTAGGGACCCGGGGCCGGGGCGAACCGGTCAAAATTGCCGAAGCCGGCAACGGAGGCATAGATGATCCCCGGGTTGACTTCCCGGAGTGCCGCATAATCAAGCCCGCGTTTGGTCATGATGCCGGGTCTCCAGTTTTCGATACAGATATCGCATATCTTCGCCAGCTCTTTGCAGATCCCGATGGCCTTGGGATTGGTCAGGTCCATGCAAAGCCCGTATTTACCTCGGTTCTGGGTAATGTAGTAACCGGCCTCCCCCTCTTTCAGGGGGCCGTACGCGCGGCTGCTGTCTCCATAGGACGCCTCGACCTTGATGACCTCCGCACCCATGTCGCTCAACATGGTCCCCAGGTATGGCGATGCCAGAACCTGAGAAAAGTCGAGGACACGTAATCCGGAAAGCGGCCCCTGTGGAGGGAATATCCTCTGTTTGTTCAGGATGTCCCTGTTGGTCTTGGGTATATCCGCCATAGATTTTCCTCCTTTTTCATGTCTTGTTGTGACATTAACCCCCTACACGAAATCCGCTTGTACCGGGAATCACCTCCCTTCATGGCACAAAGTGCAATATAAAAGGGTACAGGGCAAAGGGTAACGGGTTTAGGGTAAAGAGACAAAGGCCCGGGCAACAGAGCCGGCGAACGCTTGCTCTATAACCCTCAAATCATCTCGAGGGCCGTCGCCATGGACACACCACCGCCGCCACAGATGGTCGCGAGCCCGAGCGTCTTCCCCCGCTTCTTCATGGCGTGAATGAGTGTCACCATGATCCGGCAGCCCGTGGATCCGACGGGGTGGCCGAGCCCACACCCTGAGCCGTTTACATTCGTGATCTCCCGCTTGAGCCCCAGCTCCTTTTCCACCCCGATATACTGGGCGGCAAATGCCTCGTTCACCTCTACGAGCTCGAAGTCTGAAAGCTTGAGACCCGACCGTTTCATGAGATTTTTCACTGACGGTGTCGGACTGAGCCCCATGACCGACGGATGGACACCGCCGTAACCCACGGCCTTTATTCTCGCGATGGGCTTCATGCCCAGTTCCTTTGCCTTCTCGGCCGACATGATGATCATGGCAGACGCACCGTCGTTGATCCCCGAGGAATTCCCGGCCGTGACCTTCCCGACCTTCGGGATGAAGGCGGGGGGCAGGGCCGCAAGCCTATCCATCGTGAGCCCGGGCAGGAAGTGCTCGTCTTTATCAAAGATGATGGGGGGCTTCCCTTTCTTCTGGGGGAGCTCGATCGGGACGATCTCCTCCTTGAAATCACCCTCCTTGGTGGCCCGCTCGACATTATTGTGACTGCGAAGGGCTACCTCGTCCATCTCCTGGCGGCTGATGTTGTGTATCTGGGCGATCAGCTCCGCCGTGTGGCCCATGATGTAAGGTTTCCCCCTGAACATGTCCACGATGGGCCCCTCCTTGGCGGGGCCCTTCTCAAGACCCGGCTGGAGACGGGAGCCGCAGTAGAGAGCTTCGATCATGGAGTCCTCGAAGGTCTGGTTCTGGAGTCTGCAGCCCCAGCGGGCCGAGGGGACGGCATAGGGTACGCCCGACATGTGCTCAACGCCTCCGGCGAGCACGACATCGACCAGTTCCGCCTGGATCATGGCCATCCCGGAAATCACGGCTTCCATCCCGGAGATGCAGACACGGTTTATCGTGACGGCCGTGGACGCTACCGGGACACCAGCGTCGATGGCGGCCACACGGGCTATGTTAAGCGCGTTATACGGCTCGAGGCAACTGCCGAAGCGGACATCATTGATCAGAGCCGGTGAGATGCCGGCCCGCTTGATGGCCTCTTTCATCGCCGCGCTGCCGATGATGTACGCATGGGAATCCTTGAGTGCCCCGCCGAAGGTCCCGATGGCCGTCCGGCAGGCAGAGACGATGACAACTTCTTTCATATACAATCCTCCATTGATAAGGTACGAGGTGCGTGACTCAATTCACGGGAACGATCTGACAGCTTACGCCAGTTGCACCTCCTGTCCCCGGGCTTTTATGACCTATTTCTTCGTGTAATCAAAAACGCCTTTGCCGGTCTTGCGGCCGTAACGACCGGCTCTCACGAGCTTCACGAGAAGCGGCGCCGGCATGTACTTGTCGCCGAGTTCCTTGTGGAGGCCTTCCATGACGCGCAGAAGTGTTTCAAGTCCGACCAGGTCCGAAAGCGCCAGCGGCCCGATGGGGTGGTTGCATCCGAGAACCATGCCCTTGTCGATGTCTTCGGCCGTTGCCAGCCCCTCGCCGAGGACATAGAAAGCCTCGTTCAGCATCGGGCAGAGGATCCTGTTCACCGCGAAGGCCGGGGCTTCGTTCACCACGATGACTTCCTTGCCGATCTTCTTCCCCCACTCCATGGCCATCTTTAATGTCTCCTCGGAGGTCTCGTAGCCCTTGATGATCTCCAGAAGCCTCATAACGGGGACGGGATTGAAGAAGTGCGTGCCGATGAATTTCTGGGGACGTTTGGTCACCGCGGCAAGCTCGGTGATGCTCAGTCCCGAGGTGTTCGTGAAAAAGAAGCACTCGGGTTTGCAGATCTGCTCCAGTTCCGCGTAAACCTTCTTTTTCACATCCATCACCTCGATGACGACCTCAACAATCAGGTCAGCGTCGGCGGCCGCAGCCTTGAGATCGAGCGTCGGCTTGATTCGGCCGAGGACGGCGTCCATGTCGGCCTGTGTCCTTTTGCCCTTTTCCACGTCGCGGACCAGGTTTTTCTTGATGTTGTTGAATCCACCGTCGATGAATCTCTGTTCGATGTCCCTCATGGCCACCTGGTAGCCGGCCTGAGCACACACCTGGGTAATGCCGTTTCCCATCAAACCCGCACCCAATACGCATATCTTTTTGATCGCCATACTTTCCTCCTTTGAAAGTCTATCCGGTCTGTTTGGTCTTACTACCCACTTATCACTATTCAATATCTTTTATGCTTGTCACTAATCACTATCCACTAACCACTGCCTTTGTGGCTTTGCTTACAACACACGCTCATATATATGATTAAAAATATAAGTGCAAGTATTTGATACCAAAACACTTTAGTAACTGCTATTTGCGGTGCGCAAATCAACCCGGCAAGCCGGGGAAGAGATATTTCGCCCTTCCCCGGCCGTTATCCCGGATCGATATCAACTCAGGACCGGATGCTTAAATGATCTTCTTCTTCTCAAGTTCTTTGAGCTTCTTGGGACCGTACCCGAAG
This sequence comes from Deltaproteobacteria bacterium, assembly GCA_026388445.1. GTDB lineage: Bacteria > Desulfobacterota > Syntrophia > Syntrophales > UBA2192 > JAPLJU01. The sequence continues at coordinate 7,693 of JAPLJU010000179.1, read as the reverse complement.
TACTTGAGATAGACATGACCGTTGTCGTATCCGACGGGACGGCAGACCCACTTCGTCCTCGGCGGCGTCTCTGTCGCCTTCCACTGGGCCTGAGCGCAGACGACATCCCCGTAGACGGGATCCTTGACCGGTGTGAACATACCCCGTTCGATCCAGTTCTTGTCGTGCATCGCGTCCCAGGGCGAGACGATCGGCGCGATAACCGTCGTAATGGGCGCGAGACGGCCGCTCTTCGCATATTCAACGGCCTTCTGAGCCAGTTCCTCGCTCGTGTACTTCGCCGTCTCCGGATCAATCATGGCCTGGTACTTGAGCTGCAAGTCCTTCTTCATGAAAGGCGCCAGCGCCGTCCACTCCTCGGCCTTCCACTCATCGTACTTCCCGATGATGTCGGCAAAGGCCTTCCACATCTCGAGACGGAGCCCGCCCAGGAAGACACCGCCGTCCTTTGTCGGGTAGAACCCGTAGAGCCACAGCGCCGTGTCCAGGCTGCCGAAGCGCTCGTTCAGCACCTTCTGGTCCGCGTACCAGTGGAGCGCGTAATCGTGGAGCCTCTCGTAGGCCTCCGGGGTCGCCACGTCGATGTGCTGCCCCTCGCCGGTCAGCTCCCGGTAATGCACGGCCGCCAGAATGCCCATGGCGCCGAAGGTCCCGGAAACGGCCCAGGCAATCCAGGGACCGGCCTTTGTGGGAACGGCATAGGGCATATCCTTGAAGGTCTTCCCTTCCGGAAGGACCTCGCCGGTGCCGTATTGCACCCCGGACCGTGCCTGGCTGATGCTGTCATAATCGAACTGCTGTCTTTTGCTTTCCGGCCCGAACTGGCCAAAACCTGTGATGGAGCAATAAATCAGCCTCGGGTTGGCGGCACTCAGTTCCTCGTACCCGAGTTTCCACTTTTCCATCATCCCCGTCGGATAGGTCTCGATGAGGACGTCCGCCTGACCCGCGAGGGCCAACAGCATGTCGCGCCCCTCTTTCTTCTCCAGGTTGAGCGTCACGTGATACTTGTTCCGCCCTTCCTGCAGGTAGGCAAGCCCGGTGCCGTCCTTCATGATGCCGTGCGGCGAATACGTCCTGACAAAATCGCCGCCCGGAGGCTCAACCCGGATGGTCTCGGCCCCGAGTTCCGCCAGGAGCGACGAGCAGTAGCAGCCGGCCATGCTCCGGGAACTGAGATCCAGGACTACGAGGTCGTCCAGAGCCTCGGGTTTTTCATAATTCTTTGCCGGATCATCCAGGGATCGGATGTGATCCGCCCATTCCGCCCATTTTGCTCTCTTATAGTCTGCCATAGCTCATCACCTCCTTAAGATAGCGCCGGATGTTTTATCCCAGTCAGGAGGCGGCCTCCGACCTTGCATGTCCTTCCACTTTCCGACGATCCCCTTTTCGTAAAGCGAGTTAATCTGTCCTACGCTTCTTCCGAGGATCTTCGTCAGAATGTAGTCATTGTCAAAGCCCACGGGTCTCACGGTCCATCTGTTCTTGGGGGGGCTCTTGGACATCATGACGGGGAACTCGTGCTCAGGATACACACCGTAGAGGGGGTCGTCCATCATCTTGACAGACTCGCGTTCACGGCGATGGGCATCCTCATTCATGTCCTTGCCACTGTGTAGACGCTGCGCGGCGAAGCCGTTCTTGAGACCGAGTTTTTCAATCTCCACGGCCGTCTTCGTCCTGGCCCACTCGGCAATCATCTTGAGAAGGGCCAGTGCATTGGCGTCCTGAAGCCGCGTGGCGTGATCCTTGAAGCGCTTGTCACCGGCCAAAGCGGGTTTCCCCATGGCGGTGCAGAGGCCTTTGAACTCATCCGGCGCCGGTGCCGCGATGGCGCAGAAGAGGTCATCCTTGGTGAGGAAGGTGTCGGCCGGGCAGATGCAGAGATCGCGGTTACCCGCCGGTTCCGCGCCCTTGTTCGCCATCTGCTGATAGGGCCAGACCCACCCCATGGCGCGCATGATGTTTTCACTCTGGGACATCTCGATGTACTGACCCCGCCCCGTCTTCCTGCGATGGTGCATGGCGGACAGAACGGCGATCTCGCCCATCATGGCCCCGTAGACGTCGCAGATCCAGATGCTCTGCTTGAGGGGCGGACGGCCGGGGAAGCTTGAAATCCACGCGTAGCCCGAGAGGGCCTGAGCCGCGCCGTCGTTGGAGGGCCGGTCTTCCTCGGCATACTGTCCCCACTGGCCGAAGCCGTTCTTCTCGATGTAGATGATCCCCGGGTTGATCTTCTTGATCGTCTCGTAGTCGATATTCCAGCGCTTGACCACCGCGGGTCTCAGGTTAAACTCGACGATGTCGGACTTGGCAGCAAGCTCGTGGAAGATCTTCTGTGCCTCTTCCTTGTGAAGATCCAGGGCCATGTCGTATTGTGACGGGTTGATGTGCATGAACATCGGCCCCTGCTCCTTGTAGAGCCAGCCGAAGGGGTTCAGAGAACGGGTCACATCCCCCGCGGGCGGAAGCTCGATCTTGATCACCTCGGCTCCCATCTCGGCGAGGAAGGAAGGTCCCGCCGGTCCGAAGAGGAGCGTGCAGACCTCCAGGACGCGGACACCCTTCAGCGGAGCAGGCCGACTATACTTGTTCTTAACGTAACCTTTGAAAGCCTTGCTCATATTTTTCCCTCCTTAGGAACTTCTAAAACGTTTCGACCGCCCTGATCCCGGCGATCGCTCCAATGCACTTCCAGAAATGAAACGTTCCTCTTACGGCTAAAATCCCCGCGTTCGACGATCGGGGAAGCTCACCTCCTTTCCATGCTGTAAGATTTTTAATCCGCGACTCTATGGAAGAAACTCACTCTGTTCTGAATGGGACGTCGTTATCAGAAGACTTATGGCAGAGGTGCCCCGTCCAGCTTATTCGTGTAACCTGTACAGGGAATTGAACTTTTTTGAGGGGAAATCTTTAAGAACCAGGCACTCAGACTGAAAATAAACGTCCCGGGGAAAAAGGGATGAAGGAAGGCCCGCTCGGCTCCGGGGAAAGCACCACGGTTTTCTTGTGATCTGGATCCCTGAGGTTCCATGGTCGTTCCATGAAATTGATGTTTGGAAAGTTTACGAAGACCGGCCACATCACGGCATAGGCAAACCTGCTCGCCTTATTCGAAGGGGGGTCATGGACTGCTTAACGTCTCACCCACGGCAGGGTGATTGGGAAGTCGGCGACCCGCTTTGGATCACCGGGTGAAACGCTCGAACTTACGGACACCCTCCTTGTGTTGCCGATCAATTTCATATCACCGTTATGACCCGAAATCAAGGCAAATTAATTCCCCGGAATGCGCCGTCAATCGTGGATTTGCCGCTATTTCGAGTGTTTAAAACTCAGGGGGATTTTATTGCCTGAACCACGGGTAAAAAGGAGGGTTTTTTCGCCCTGCCGGCGGTCACAGGGCGTAAAAAAGCCGGCTGAATACCGGCTATTTTACGCTCGAAACGATTTCTTTTCTTCACCCGATCATTCAAACGATGTGAACCGGGCTTTTTATAAAAACTCCGACGAGACATATCAAATCCCTGTCTTTTCAAGGGGATAGCTTTCCTTCTTCCAGGCCTCGTACCCGCCGAGGAGGGCCTGGACATATTTGTAACCGAGCTTCATGAGCTTTTGTGCCACCCGGGCACTGGTATGTTCCTCGTGTCACGTTCAGTATGTGACGACAAGGCGCTCCTTCGGGACGGGGAGCTCAAATTTGCCCGCTTCGAGAATGGCGTCTGGATCATAAAGGACGGCGCCCGCGATCCGGTTTTCGTCCCGTTGACGCCTCACATCCATAATGAAAACCGGCTCTTTTCCGTCCATCTTTTTTTTCAGTTCCTGCACCGTTATTCTTGGAACCCTCTCTTTCATGCTGGGGTCTCCTTTAGTTAGTATTTGTTTTGCGTGTCTCCTCGAGATGATGGCGCTGAAGCACGTGTCGGGGGGATTATTCTCCTGGCCGTGTAGCAAAGATTCCCGCGATTTCCTGGCCGCACTCACTGCAGCGGGAATCGGCAAGGTTCATCTTCTCAACGAGAAAATCCCGCCTGCATATGACGCTTTTCGCGCAGTGGGGACAGATTGTCTCTCCTTTTTCCCCCAGAATATTTCGTATGTAGATGTAGCGAAGCCTCTCCCTTTTGCCGGTGGAATATGCCTTCCAAAGCTTTTCCAGGGACGTCATACAGACCTCGGCCGTAACGTCATCGGGATAACCGCGCGCGATATGCCAGGGAATATTCCTGTCCAGATCCGAAATAAACCGGGCGATGCCTTCCAGATCCTCGTCGCCATCGTTGAGGCCCGGTTTGATCGTCGTCGAGACCTCCACCCAGATACCGAGTCGCTTCATGGACCGGATGCACTCGAGGACAGGCTCAAGGTTTCCCCCGCAGACATTCCTGTAGAAGTCGTCCCTGGAGGACCGGATCTCCACACTGCACGCATCCAGATAAGGGGCGATGATCCTCAGGGCTTCGGGCGTCATGTAGCCGTTGGTGAACAGAATGTTCAGGATCCCTTCTTCTCTCGCGAGACGGGCCGTTTCATAGGCATATTCATATGAAAGGGTCGGTTCCGAGTAAGCGAAGGAAAGGCTTTTGCATCCCTCCATCACGGCGCCCTTGATAAGGTCCCGGGGGGACATCTCATGGAACCGGATATCCCGGTCTTTTTCCTTCGAAGCACCGATCTTCTCTTCACCCCGGTTGCCGGTGCACGGCAGGTTGGACCCTTCGACGGCGACGGAGAAGGACTTTGTCCCCGGCACGACATGGTAGAAGTGACTTCTTTCAATCGGTTCGGCCCGGGCCGCGAGCACCTCCCCATAGGAGCTTGTAAAAAGTTTGCCATGCCGGTTCGCCCGGGTGCCGCAGAGACCCTGATCCGCCTCGGCGATATCGCATCGATGACTGCAGAGGTAGCAGTTCACCCTCGAGTCAGCGAGGATGCGGTAGAGCATGGCTTCTTTCTCCGACATGCAACCTCCCGGCGATCACCGGACATTTTGTTTTACAGAACCCGTTGATGTCGGTCCCCCGCAGAATCGAGATCTCCCGTATGACGCGACAGCCCCCTCAGCGCTTCAAAGCGTCAATGATCGCCCTCATAAACGCGGGCAGGTCGTCGGGAATACGCGAGGTGATGATATTTCCGTCCATGACCACCTCCTCGTCACGATAAAGACCCCCGGCCTGCAACGTCATCCTTGATGGAGAAGAAACAGGTAACCTTCTTCCCCCTGATAATCTCGGCCGACGCGAGCATCCAGACGGCATGGCAGATCGCAGCGATCACCTTGCCGGCTTCGTTCGCCCTCCGTACGAGACCCACCATCTCGGGGTAACGTCGCATGATATCTGGGGCGTATCCGCCCGGGATGACAAGGGCATCGAAATCGACCTGCTTGATATCACCGGCAGCGAGATCCGACTGAACGGGGTATCCCATCTTGCTCGTGTAGGTCTCCCCTTTCTTCGCACCGACGACCAGGACAGCGGCCCCTTCCTCCCGGAGGCGGAGCAGCGGATACCAGAACTCCAGTTCCTGGTAGAGATTATCAACGAGTAGAAGCACTTTTTTTCCGAGCAGCGTCATTTTTAAACCTCCGCAATCTTGTCTATGCTGCCGGATGCGCCCTGCTCTTCTTCTTTACCGCAGGGCCCCCTGCCTTCAGGGCGTTTGAATAGTCCGTCAGGACATTCATGAAGTTGATATAGGCGTCGTAAGGGGATGGATAGGGGTTCAGCGAGCGTGTGGAGTCGCCCGCTTCGTGCCACCGGTTTCCCATGTAATAGAAATGATCGGACGCCTGGAGTGACCGCCAGACCTCCATGAGCCGCTTGTCTTTTTTCAGCCGCACCCTGCGGGCCAGTCCGTAAAGGGCTCCCAGGGCATCTTTCTGCAAATGGTTCCCGCACCAGGCCGTGAGGTCCTTTTCGTCCCCCGCCCAGGATATGAAGTCCGACACGCTGAGCTCCCCCGCGGGTTTCAGTTCCTTCACGACTTCTGCGGGGGTTGAAAATCGGAAGTCCGGGTTTTTCAAAATCTCCCGGGGCAGGGCTTTCAAAAACTCAAAAATGCCCGTTTCCGTCCACTGATGCTCGCCGAAGGTCTCGTAGTCCACAAGAACATTGACCACGGCATTTTTTCCCTTTGCCCGGTGAACCCAGCCCGCGTATTTCTCGGCCGTCAGGGGGTACGCCGACCAGGTTCTGTCGGAGAATCGGAAGGAGATGTCATCGGACAGACGGTCATTCCTGAGGAGCAAGCCTATCCGCCTGCACCCTCTGGGACGGTAAAGGACATGGGGGCTTCGCCCATCGAGGATTCTCTCCGCCCCTTCCGAAAGGACGGCATGAAATCCCATTTTCTCGAGAGCCTTCGCGAGATCATCGTTGTAGATGAGGCCCGTGTTTTGAAAGGATACGGGCGCTTCACCGAAGAGGTCCTCGATCAGTTCGCGCTGGAGACGAACCTGATCTTCGAACTCTTTCTTCGCGTAGAGAAAAGCCAGCGAGTGGTGATAGGTCCCTCCCAGAAATTCCACACAGCCCGTGTCGGCAAGCCTCCTGAAACTGTCAATAACCTTTTTGCGCGATTTTCTCAGCTGCTCGAGAAAAAGCCCCGACATCCCGTAGGACACCTTGAAAGAACCGCCGTGTTTTCGGATGAGCTCCAGGATAAGGGCGTTGGCCGGCAAATAGCATTTCTCCGACAGCTTTCCCATCATCTGCCGGCTGTTTTCCACATCCTCGTAGTCGTGGTTTCGCCCGATATCAAAAAAAGTGTAATGCCGGAGCCGGCGGGGCTGATGAAGTTCAAAGGTCAGTGTGACGGAAGGCATGTCGTTCCTCGGGAACGCAGGCCAAAGCCTGCTCCAATTTTGAGTTGTGAGTTATGAGTTATGAATTATGGTTGTAAAGAGTTTTTAATTTTTCTAATTCAAAATTCAAAACTCATAATTTAAAACTATCGCAATACTTTGCGATAGACCTCCATGATCCGCGTGGCGGCATTCTCCCAGGTCACTTCGATCATTTCCTCGCGGCATCGCTCCAAGAGTTCGGCCGAAAGCCCCTCGTAGGTGAGGACGGCGTGAATCTTGTTCGCCAGTTCCTCCACATCCCAGAAATCGACCTTCAATGCGTGGCGCAGGACCTCCCCGACGCCGGACTGTTTTGAGATGATCACCGGCACATCGTACACCAGGGCCTCCAGCGGCGATATGCCGAAGGGCTCCGAGACGCTGGGCATCACGTAGAGATCACTTGCCGCATACATTTTTTCCACCTCTTCACCGCGCAGAAAGCCGGTGAAACTGAAGCGGCCTCCGATTCCCATCGCCTCCGCCCTTTCCATCAATCGCGGGAGAAGATCCCCCGAACCGGCCATCACAAACCTGATGGAGGGGATCGCCTGGATGAGTTTCTCCGCCGCCTCCAGAAAATATTCCGGCCCTTTCTGAAAGGTCACCCTGCCCAGAAAAAGGACGGTCTTTTCGCCGGGTGGTTTTTCCACATGATAACGTTCTGCCGCTTCCTTCCTCGAGATTGCGTTGTTCACGACGGATATCTTGTCCGGATCAACACTGTACCGGCTGACGATCCTCTCCTTCGTGTAAGAGCTGACGGCGATGATGTGATCTGCCTCCTCCATGCCCAGACGCTCCATGTCGTAAATACGGGGATCGATC
>JAPLJU010000010.1 GCA_026388445.1 Deltaproteobacteria bacterium | reverse complement strand
TATCTTCAAAATGACCGGGAGGACGCCGCTCAAAAACGTCTTCATGACCGGGGGATTCATTCTGCCCGGTCTTGGCTTCGAGGGGGAAATCCTCTCCGGAATCCAGGCAGGGCGTCTTGCCACGGGAGGTCTGGACGCATGAAGAGACAGATGCAGGACTTCAAAATCCAGGATCTCGGAGAGCGAAAAATTTCATCGCCCCTCATGGTGGGTTATTTCAAGACGGATGACGAACAGATCATCTACGACATCCATCTCAAACGCCAGGGCACTCGCGTGAAATCCAGGGGCATTCCGATTTCCATGGAGGTTGCCGGTCCCCGCGAGACGATCTATTTCGACCCCCCCAAGGTCAAAGCGGCCATCGCCTCCTGCGGCGGTCTCTGCCCCGGGATCAACGATGTGATCCGCGCCATCGTCATGGAGCTCCATTTCCGCTATGGCGTCCAGAATATCATCGGGATCCGATACGGTTTCCAGGGTCTCATCCCCAGATACGGACACGAGGTGATGGAGCTGACCTTTGAGATGGTGAAGGAGATTCAGGACCTCGGGGGAAGTATCCTGGCCTCCTCCCGGGGCGACCAGGATATCGGCGAGATGGTCGATGCCCTGGAGCGGATGAACATCAATGTTTTTTTCATGATCGGCGGTGACGGGACGATGAGGGCGGCTGAACTGATCACCAGGGAGGTCACGCGGAGAAATTTGAAAATCGGCGTCATCGGGATTCCTAAAACCATCGACAATGATCTCGTGCTCATCCAGAAGAGCTTCGGGTTTGACACGGCCATTTCCGAGGCCGTGAAGATCATTCAGTGCGCCCATGTGGAAGCCAAAGGGGCGCCCATGGGCATCGGGCTGGTAAAGCTTATGGGACGCCAGTCCGGCCACATCGCGGCAAGTGCCGCCCAGGCCCAGGGGGATGCCAATTTTGTCCTTATCCCGGAAATTCCCTTCGACCTGGAGGGAGAAAAGGGTTTTTTGAAATGCCTGGAGAAGCGACTTCTCAGCCGCAAGCATGCGGTCATCATCGTTGCTGAAGGGGCCGGTCAGGATCTCATCCCGCCCAGCGCCTTCCCCCCCGGGAAAGACGCCTCGGGGAACCTGAAGCTTCGGGACATCGGACTTTTCCTGAGAGACCAGATCGAGCTGCACTTCAAAAAAATCGGCGTCGAGGTGAATCTCAAGTACATCGACCCGAGCTACATGATACGAAGCGTGCCCGCCAACGCGGGCGACAGCATCCTGTGCGGCATACTCGGCCAATATGCCGTTCACGCCGGCATGGCCGGCAAGACAGGCATGCTCGTCGGGCTGGTCAACGATGAGTTCGTCCACCTTCCTTTCAAAGCCGTATCTTCACAGAGAAAAACGATTGATCCGAGCGGGAACATGTGGATGCAGGTTTTGGAATCGACGGGACAGCCCTTTTCCATGAAGGGATAAAAAAGACTTGCAAATTTCCCATGAATGCTTTAGATAAGCACCCCTAATCTATACGAGGAGTTGACCATGGCACGAGTCTGTGATGTCTGTGGGAAGGGCCCCGTTGTGGGTCATAATGTGAGCCACGCCAACAACAAGACGAAGCGGATCTGGTATCCGAATCTTAAGAAAATACAGGTTGTCGATGAGAAGACAGGATCGGTGAGGAAGAAAAAAGTCTGCACCCGATGCCTGCGGTCGGGTTCTGTGAAAAAGGCCCTATAGTCCGGGCAGGAAGCTTGCATCCTTGATGACTTTCAGCGTGTGAGCCAGAAAACCTTCATAGTCTTCAGAAAGTTCCATCCCCCGGCTGATTAAGCCCTCTACGCTGCTCCAAACTTTCCCGTCGTCCGAGTCGTAGTCGAATTTTTCGATGTAGAGATGGGTGCGTCCCTCCAGGCTCATGGTCCGGTAGATCCGGTCTCCCCCGTAGGCCGCGAACCCCTTATCCATGGCGGCCTCAACGGTCTTCCCGGGGATATCCAGGAGCCATTGGAGGGTCGAGACCATCTCAGACCTCTTGTACCGTAGGCTGTCATCGAGCGCTTCCGTGAAGAGACCTAAAAGGCTCCCTTCCCGCTCGAAAAGCAGAAGATCAAAGGCCATTTCGATGATCATGTGGGAACGATAGATGGCCGCATCCAGGCTGATCGGCTTCCCAATCTGTCGATGAAAATCCACGATCCAGGGGACGAGAGTCTTTCCCTTTTCATAGGCATACCCCCCGGGATTGGAATGAAACTCATCAGATCCATTTGCGGTGATGGCCCCATAGTGAGCCACATCATCCACCATGAGGTGAAATTGAACAAAGACGGCTTTTTTAAATTCTGCGGGGACGACCTGGAATCTCGGGATCCTGTGGGTCATCTGGGATGTGATGGATTCGTGAATAGGAAGGATATCCGGGATGACATTGTATATAAACATGTCGGGGCCCATATCGCCGCCGGAATACCTTCGCATAAATTCGCGGAGAATCCACGTGTGGGTGTGAAGAAGCATATACGTATTTTACATAAATCGCGATCGATGCATTTGCTCGATTTGACCGCTACTTTCTTGAGGTACCGTCGTGTCAACTGATGAGTTCCGTCATATTCCCTTCCTGCCGTGGGGGACGAAATCGATCGGTACTTCTTTCAGGGCAATTTCCTGTCCGACGAGGTGCAGGACCTCCTCCGCATCGGCCAGAAGCCCGTCGGGGATTGAGAACCGGACCACGCCTTTTTCCGGGTCCAGGGTCGTGAGGGTGCCGGTGCCTTCATAGCCTTCGAGCAGAAACTGGAAGTAGGCGATTTCTTCCGGTTTCACAAAGAAATATTTCACCACAACCCCATGCATGACGCGCACCCTTCCAGGACCGGTTTCTGACTAACATCGAGGGGAGGAAAGATCAAGGAGAAAGGAAATCCTCTTGACAGGATGTTCTTGGCTGATAGAATGACGGCCGGTTTCGCAATGACCTGCAAGGTGCATTCTGTCACACGCGAATGAACCGAAGATCCGAAAGTCTTCCATGATACCCACAACCCGCTGGCGGATACACGAGCCCAGGGAAGAAATCAGAGACCGTCTTGTCGAGGAGCTCGGAATTCATCCCGTTATCGCACAGATCCTGATCAACCGTGACATCCGAAACTCGGATGAGGCCCGGCGTTATCTCTACCCTTCCCTCAAAGACCTTCACAATCCCTTCCTGATGAAGGACATGAAAACAGGCGTTGATCGGGTTATCCGATCGATCCTCGGAGGAGAAAAAGTGGCCGTTTTCGGCGACTATGATATCGACGGGATCACCTCCGTCGCGATCCTTTTCAAGTTCCTGAGTCAGATTCACGATAAAACCCTTCACTACATCCCCGA
>JAPLJU010000006.1 GCA_026388445.1 Deltaproteobacteria bacterium | reverse complement strand
GGTTGTCTGTAGGATTGAGCCTGAGCATACGAGTAAAGACCTCCTCTGCTTCTTTGAGCCGGTCAAGATGCGACAGACAGAGGCCGTAGCCATGGACACACCGAAGGAACGGCCGATGGTTTATGTGTCCCCAGTGCAGCACGCCGTTGAACCCCTCACCAAGGGAGAGTTGCCCGATCCGAACCCTGACCTCATAGTGACGGATGGCCTTCTCGGGAGAATGATCGAAGACGAGGTTGCCCAGGTGGGCGTGGGCATCCAGACACCGGAGATCCACGGCAAGAAGATTCATGAGCATGCGGTGTGTCCCCGGGGAGTCACCGGTCTCCTTGCGTTCAACGGCATCGAGGATGGGATCTGTATCGGGGTCATCAGGATTTTGACCGGGAAGCACCTGTTCCATTTCATGCTCGGGTCTCGGCCCCCGGCTGATGATAGACTTAGCCCACTCCTCGATCGGTTCATTGGGCTCTCCCCAATAGTGATCCTTGGGGTCCCACATTCCCCTTTCTTTGAGCTTAAGGGGTCTAAGACCCAGGGCGGCTATGTCCAGACGCCAGGTCTTGATCTCACCGGAGAGGTAGGGGTGACCCCCGTAACGCCACTGCTTCCGCGGCGCCACAATAATGATTTCACCCGGCACCACATCCCAAAGCCCCGTGGGTCGGACGGTGAGGACACGATCCTTTCCCGGAATGCGGCAAGAGACGGCGTTTCCTTTCACCGCAACGGCCATAAGTTCGACCTCACGACTCATATCGATATCATCCTCAGTTGCCTTTTGTGGCCTCCTGCGCGTTAGGGACAATGAACCCTGAGGGCAGGGCTCAATGCCAACCCACTTGCGATAAGCAGCCATATATCGGGCTGCAACCGATTCTTCCGGGAAGATCAGATCGCACGCGGCGATCACCTGCCCTGATCCCTCTTCCCGTCGGCACCTCGCCGTCAATCCCCGCCGCTCATTGCCATCATAATCAATCGTCATTACCGTCACCGGTTCTCCGACCACAAAGGCCTCTGCGGGCATTGCAACATTGTCTCCAAAAGCCTGTCGAAACGCCCAAAGTTGTTCATCGTCGCCATAGGCATCGACAATGATTTCGTCCATCAGTCGCTCAAGTTCCGGAGACTTTTTACAGCTTCCACGTTTCGTCGCCATCCATACCTCCCCCTTCTACTGCACTGCACGGTAATCATCAGGTCACTCTTCTCTTTGGCACTCCTTGCACTGCAACCCCTTTGTCAAGACATTTTTCAGAATCTAAAGGTGTAGGGGTTCAACTGTCAAAAAACGACCTCACCATCTGCTCTACAATCGATTTTCTCTACCTCATCCATATCTCAATATCCCCCTATTACACCCTCCGGTGCTCTATTTGCGAGTAGGCTGCACCTCCACGGGAATCTATGGTCTCCCCTTCGTCCTCCTCCTCTTGTCGTGCCTGCGTCCTTTGCAACACCACCTCCATGGCCTTGTAGTAGTCTCGTTGGACCTTGAGGTTCGCCACCCGGCAGTAGCGCTGGGTCGTGGTAATCCGGCCATGCCCCAGGAGGTCTTGGATGGTCGCAAGGTCAGCATCGGCATTGAGTAGCTGCGTGGCCATGGTGTGGCGAAGCTGATGACACGAAACGTTCAGTCCACTCTTTCGTGCATAGTATTCGATCCTCTTCTGGATGCCTCGGACCGATATCGGTCTCCCCTTCATCGGCCCCTTCTGCACCAGGAACAATCCTTTCCCTTTCGATGATCGCTTCCCAAGGTACGCCAAAAGCGCAGAGCGGGCATCTTCACTCATGTATACAACCCGGTCCTTACCGCCTTTTCCGTTGGAGACAAAAACCCGTCTCCTCCCGTACTCTACCGCATCCACGGTGAGATGAGCAACCTCTTCGACCCGAAGACCGCAGCGGAGCATCACCATGAACATCGCCCTGTCTCTCAGATCCGTGATGACGGCAAAGAGTTTCGTGACCTGGTCGTCCTTCAGGTGCCGGGGCAGTGGCTTGGGCAGACGAAGCGAGATCCGGGTGACGGGATTGACCATCTCGATCTTCTCCTCATTCACGAGATAATCGAAGAAAAGACGAATCGTTTGCAAGTGGCACCTGATCGTCTTCGGTCTTCGTCGCTTCCAGAGGAGATGATCTACGTAGACTCCGATATCCTCTCGGGTCACTTCGGAAAGCGGTATCCTAAGCCAGTTCATGAAGTGATTAAGGATGTTCACGTAGTTGTTGACCGTATCGACTGAGTAGTTCTTTCTCTTCAACGATCTCCGGTACCGGACCAGCTCAGTAGTCTCCATCGATCCCCCCTTTTTCGATAATGGCCATGGCCCGGAAGTACTCTTCCTCACGGGTTCTATCGGTGAGCCGGGCGTAGCGGCGGGTTACCTCTATATCCTGATGACCCAGGAGTTGCTGGAGACATTCCAGACGCATCCCGGCGTTGAGAAGCTCGGAAGCAAACGTGTGGCGAAGACAATGGACCGTGTAGCCCTTCTGATCGAGCCCGGCTTTCTTGAGGTATTTCACGAATAGGCTCCGGCTGGTACTGTAACAGAGGTGCCCATTGCCCTGGCCGTAAAAGACGAACTCCTTGTCCTTGTCCCTTCGCCGAAGCCAGAGTTTTAAGGCGAACAGGGCATCATCACTTAGGTAGACCACCCTTCCCATACTGTTCTTCTCTCCCTGATAGAGATGGACCTTCCTGCCCTTGATATCCAGATCGTTCAACGTCAGTCCCAAACCCTCGCCGATCCGTATGCCCGTCCGTAACAGCAGAAGAATCAGGGCTCGGTCCCGGGTATCGTCAATCACGGAAAGAAGTTTTCTCACATCGGCAGGGTTTATGGCCCGAGGGAGGGTGTCGGGCAGCTTCAGCCTAATCCTCCGCTTAAGAAGGGACCCCTGGATCACATCCTGCTCCATCAGGAAATGCAAAAATGCAATAATGCAGGCCAACCTCGTCCGCACTGTGGAGATACGAATCCCCCGGTCCTGCTCGTGCTCGATGAAGGCCTCAAGGTCTCCCCGTTCAATTTTCTCGATCTCGCTCTTGCCTGACTTTCCATAAAAGTCAAGCAAAAGCATCACTGAGGTAAAGGAACTCCGGAGTGTCCTCGGCTTGTGGTTGAGGCGCCACTTGTGGCGCATGTAGCGCTCGAAGTGCTCCTTCGCGGGAAGCTCCATACCAGAGAGCTTCTGAAGGATACGGTCGATTGGGGTTGGTGAAAGAGGCGGTTCACGGAGTCTACCCCTTTCTGTTTCGATTGATTCATTGCTGATCGGCTCTACGTTGGTCATATCTCCTCCTTTCCTTTTTCAAGAAAAAGCAGAGTAAATCATGACCTTTAGCCGTTTTATCGGTCAATTAATTTTGTTACGTATAGCTTCCTGAAGTCGACAACCGACTTTTTCATAAAGCATGATTGATTCCAATCGGCAATCATCGATGGTATTTTCTTCTTGACATACTACTCCTTTTATTCTATATTCGACTC
>JAPLJU010000053.1 GCA_026388445.1 Deltaproteobacteria bacterium | reverse complement strand
GTAGGAGTCAAGCCTAAATTTGATGTGACAAAGGCGGAGGTCGATTTGAGCAATGCCAAGCTCGCCTTGATCCGTGCTGAAAATGCCGTCCGTATCGCCCGGGTCAATCTGAACAACGCGATCGGTGTGCCAGCAGCTCCGGAATTTACTTTGGAGAATAATCTTTTGTATGAAAAATATGAGATCAGCTTCGATGAAGCAATGAAAAAAGCCTATGAAAATAGGCCTGACCTTCTATCACTGATGTTGAAGGAACAATCGGCGAACCAGTCGATTGACCTAGCCAAAACAGGACACTATCCATACGTAACAGGCAACGCGTCCTGGGGATACGGCGGCAACGAATTTCCCCTGGATAGGGGCTGGAACGTTGGGGCGTTTCTCAACGTTCCCATCTTCAGTGGTTTTCTGGTCAAAAATCAGATCGCGGAGGCAAAGGCTAATCTTGATGTGGTGAAGGCGAATGAAGAAACATTGAGGCAGCAGGTTCGTCTTGAAGTCGAACAGGCTTATTCCAATTTGACGGAAGCATCGGAACGGATTTCGACAGCTCTGCTCACGATACGTCAGGCCGAAGAAAACCTTGAGCTGGCCAACGGCCGGTACGCGGCGGGTGTGGGAAATCCCATTGAGGTGACCGATGCTCTCGTGGCAGTGAGCAGTGCTAAAATCTCATATATCTCGGCCCTCACAGATTACAAAACGGCCCAGGCCAACCTGGAGAAGGCCATGGGCATGAGGTGAAAAGCTCTGCAAAATAAACCTAAGAGCAGCATTCGCTGCAGCACATGTTTGCTTTATTAATATGTTCTCTCCTGGAGCTTAGTAAGGTTATGCTTAATTTTAATTTGTTGAAAGAATGGATCATGAAAAAGAAATGGATCATCGGTATCCCCCTTATCATTACAATCCTGGCAGTCGGAACATATCTCTATCTGAAAAATGGAGAAAATGTACCGAATTTTAGGACACAAAAGGTGGCCCGGGGTGACATCCGGGCAGCGGTCATGTCAACGGGTACCATGAATGCGGTCGTGACAGTCCTAGTGGGTACGCAGGTTTCGGGGACGATCAAAACGCTTTACGTCGATTTTAATTCTCCGGTGAAAAAGGGCCAGATTCTTGCACAGATCGACCCTGCCACATTTCAGGCCCAGGTGGAGCAGGCGAGGGCCAACCTGCTTCTGGCTAAGGCAAACGTCGAAAAATCTGAGGCGGCCCTTGTCGATTCGAAGAGAACCATGGAAAGAAATAAGACCCTTTTCGCCAGGAATTTAATTGCCAGAAGTGACTTTGACACATCGGAAACTAATTACCAGTCAGCGGCGGCGCAAATTTCCGCTTCGAAGGCACAGGTTGCACAGGCCAAGGCAGCCCTCGATTTTGTTGAAACCAACTTGAAATACACGAAAATCGTTTCCCCAGTCGACGGCACGGTCATATCGAGAAATGTGGATGTCGGCCAGACCGTGGCGGCAAGTTTTCAAACGCCAACTCTCTTCAATATCGCACAGAACCTGATGGAGATGCAGATTGATACAAGTGTCGATGAGGCAGATATCGGTAAGATAAAGGTCGATCAGCCTGTGGAGTTCACCGTGGATTCCTACCCCGATACGACGTTCAAGGGGAAGGTTTCAGAGGTCAGGAATGCCCCCATTACTGTTCAGAATGTTGTGACCTACGATGTGGTTGTCAAGGTGGACAATCCCGAACTCAAACTGAAGCCGGGAATGACAGCTAATGTATCGATCATCCTGGCTGACAAAAAGGGGGTTCTCAGGGTACCCAATGCCGCCCTGAGATTCAGGCCTGCTGAGAAAGTCAAAGAGGCGCCTGACCAGAAGGGACCCGGTGTCTGGGTCCTGGAAGACAAAAAACCAAAACGCATTAATGTAGCGACGGGGATTAGTGACGGGAGCTTCACCGAAATCCTTTCCGGCGATTTAAAGGAAGGTGACGAAGTCATCATTGAATCGACGGGTGTTAAAAAAAGCCAGGGATCACCAACGGCCGGTCCGGGATTTATAAGATAAAATGGCACTTATCGAAACAAGAGAATTATATAAGATTTATGATGTAGGCGAGAGTCCCGTCCACGCCCTCGATGGAGTATCCCTTATGATTGAACAGGGGGAATTTGTCGCCATCATGGGTCCATCGGGTTCCGGGAAATCGACCTTCATGAATGTCATCGGATGCCTTGACCAGCAGACGAGAGGTCAATACCTGCTCGACGGGATCGACGTCAGCCATATGAATCGAGACGAGTTGGCATCCATCCGAAACGCAAAAATCGGCTTTGTCTTCCAGGGATTCAATCTGCTGCCGAGAACTTCGGCACTCGAAAATGTTGAGCTGCCTCTGCTCTACAACAATATTCCCGGCACCGAGAGAAGAAGAAAAGCCCTGGCAGCCCTGCAAACCTTGGGACTGGAAGGGCGGGAGCATCACAACCCGAACCAACTCTCCGGCGGGCAGCAGCAGCGGGTTGCTATCGCCAGGGCCCTCGTGAATGATGCGCCTCTCATCCTGGCCGATGAACCGACAGGGAACCTGGACACGAAGACCAGCATCGAAATCATGGAACTCCTGGTCAGGCTGAATCAGGAGTCCAATATCACCATGGTCCTGGTGACTCATGAGCCGGATATTGCCACGTACAGCCGGCGGATTATCCGGTTTATTGATGGTCGGGTCGTCAGCGACGAAAGAACACCGACTACTGAAGGCAAAAACACGATGACTGGCTGAGCGTTATGATCAACATTCCATCGACAATAAAAATATCCACCCGTGCGCTTCGCGTGAACAAGATGCGCTCTGCCCTCACCATGCTCGGAATTATCATCGGGGTGGGTGCCGTCATAGCCATGCTGGCCGTCGGTACCGGAGCCAGCGAAAAAATAACACAGCAGATTTCCAGCATCGGAAGCAACCTCATTATCATTCTCCCCGGGAGCACGACATCGGGCGGTTTGAGAATGGGTATGGGCTCGCAGCCCACCCTTACCAGAGATGATGCTGATGCCATATTAAAGGAGTGTTCGGCCGTCCAGGAGGTGGCGCCGGTCCTGAATGGCGCTGCACAGGTTGTTTACAGTAATCAGAACTGGTCAACAGGGGTTTATGGAACCACCCCGAGCATGCTGACCATCCGAGATTGGCCACTAGCCACTGGACGGTCCTTCACGGAGCAGGATATCCGAAACGCCACCAAAGTGGCCATCCTGGGGCAGACGGTGGTAGATAACCTCTTTGGAAACATCGATCCTCTGGGCCAGGTCATCCGGATCAAGAAGGTCCCCTTTACGGTGATCGGTTTCCTCGAGAGGAAGGGGCAATCCCCCCAGGGTCAGGACCAGGATGATACCATTTATATACCGGTTACGACGGCACAGAAGAAAATCTTCGGGACGACCTTCCCGGGCATGGTCCGGACCATTATGGTGAAGGCAAAAAGCACTGAGGATCTGGCCATTGCAGAAAAGCAGATCAATGATTTGCTCCGGCAGAGACACCACATCGGCCCGAAGCAAGATAACGATTTCACGGTCCGTAACCTGACTCAGATCATGCAGGTGGCAGAGCAATCGACGAAAGTGATGACCCTTCTCCTCGGGGCGATCGCCTCCGTCTCGCTTCTGGTGGGCGGCATCGGAATCATGAATATCATGCTGGTTTCCGTAACAGAAAGGACAAGGGAAATCGGCATCCGGATGGCTGTCGGTGCCAAGACCTGGGATATAAGACTTCAGTTCATCATTGAAGCACTGACCTTGTCATTAATCGGTGGTCTGGCAGGGATCCTCACCGGGATTACCGGTTCAAAACTCATATCGGCCCTTGCCGGCTGGTCGACTATCGTTTCGATACTGTCCATATTGGTTGCCTTTGGCTTTTCGGGCCTCGTCGGCATATTTTTTGGGTTCTATCCGGCCTATAAGGCCTCCCTCCTTAATCCCATCGATGCTCTGAGATACGAGTAAGGCTCTTGAATAGAGTTCGGAAGGTAGGCCCCCGAGAAAAGGAATTCTGTCATGGCTGAGATCAAAAGCACGCTCGACATCATCATGGAAAAGACGAAGGGGCTCAGCCTCTCGGCCGAGGAAAAAGAGGCCCTGAAGCGCGAGGAGACGGCAAAAAAAATCAGGGGGTGGGTCCGGAGATTCCTGGACGACAAGGCAACCCTCGAGGATCTCAGGCGGGAGTTCAAAGAGGTCCTGAAGGACGAAGCCGCCAGAAGCCTTCTCCGGGCGGAACTCATCGCTTATCTTCACCCGGAAGGAGACAACGGGAAAGTTTTCCGGATGATGAAAGAACTCCTGAATCTCAGGACCGAACCGGTAGAGGAAAAAATAGACACGTTCCTGAAGGGTCTCATTGCCATGCGGGTTGCGCGGCTGAAACATATGGAAGAAAAGCTTGCCCGAAGCGGAATTTCCGGATCGGCCGTCCTTCCCAACATCGCCGGAGACCCCGAGTGGGAATCTTTCTACAAAAAGTCCCTCGAGGAATTCAGAGAGCAGTCCCTGAACCTTACAGGTAGTTGAACCAGAAATCCTCGATCATCTTGAAATTGGCCTTCACGCTCTCCCGCCCGGAGAGCATCTCCCCGTGACCCGGTAACAGATACTCCACATCGAGTGCCGCAAGGCGCTTGATACTTTCCTTCAAAAGACTCCCGTTCCCACCCAGAAGATCGGTCCTGCCGATACCCTGGCTGAAGACCACATCCCCGGTGAAGAGCGCCTTTTTCAGGGGCCAGTAGATGCAAACGGACCCCGGGGAGTGTCCCGGCGTTAGAATGATCCGGAGGCTGACATCCCCGATGGTAAGATCCCCCTCCCGGAGGAGAAAGTCCGGCTCGGGAACCTTGTAATGAAAGGCGTAGTTCTCCTTCGTGAAGTGGTATTCCTCCTCGCCCATCCCGACGAGGGTCGGCGCTTTGAAGTTTGACGCCATCTCGAGGTGGTCGGGGTGACCGTGGGTGACCAAAACGACGTCGATCTGGTCCCTAGAAACCTTGAGCTTCGAGAGCCCCTGATGCACATGGTCGAAAAAGTCGCGGTGTCCCGGGTCAACGAGGATACGTTTTGAGCCCTCGATGAGGTAGGCGTTGCAGTTGTTTGCCCGGTTGTCGCGCCAGATGAAGGCTCGAAGCCCCTCGAAAACTTTCATTCCCTTCGTCTCTCTCCCCGAAGGCGCCGGTCAGGCGAGCGCTCTCATGAGTTTCAGGATGTTTGTGCTCACGACCTTTTCGTAATCCGCATCCCTTAGCTTGAGTCTCTGGACCTTGGAGAGCTCGCTCCCCGGGTAGCCGAAAGGGAAGTCGCTTCCGAAGAGAAGCCGGTTGCTTCCGTAACGCTTCAGGAAAATGTCCATTTCGTATGGTGTGGCAAGGGCCGTGTCAGCCAAAACGGACTCTTCATCCCAGATCTTTGCCTGAAAAAGGGCTGTGAACCCCCCGTTCAGCCCGCCCATGTGAGGAATGATCACGGGTGTGCGACCGTCGATCCGCCGGAGCATATAGAGCGTGTTCTCAAAAGATTCCTCGAGAACAACGGGAAGCTGAAGGCGATAGACCTCCTGAAGAAAATCCTCACAGCGCGGATCATCGTAGTTATACAAGGGCTCGTATTCGTGCCGGTGCCATTTGACCCCCCTGTAACCCTTCTTCAGTTCCTCCCGCCGGAAATCATTCCACACGAAGTAATAGGCGAAGATGTCCTGGTTCGTCTCCTGAAGCCGGAGCACATACTCGTTGGCCCGCTGACGCGTGGCGATCCAGGGCTGCGAGTCCTCGAAACGTTCGTTGTACCGGTTGTAGATGTCCTCGACAGGGGCATAGAGACACGCGCCCTGGATGTTGCCGCTTGCCAGGTAGCACCGGATAGTTTCAAAGGGAAGATCCGAGTTCTGAATGCCGCAGTGGATATGGGAGTCTATCACCTTCATGATCTGCCGTTTCTTCCTGACAATCTATTTCGGGGGGTCAGGACTGTCCTTTCTCGTAGACCTTTCTCACCCGTTCCAGATCCTGCGGGGTGTCGACCTCGACGGAGTCCTGGAGGGTTTCCACCACCTTGATCCGGTGGCCGTGTTCCATCGCCCTCAGTTGTTCGAGGGCCTCGAGTCGCTCCAGGTACCCCTCTTCCAGTTTCGTGAAGGTCATGAGAAAAGACTTTCGGTATGCGTAGATCCCGTGGTGCTTGTAATAGACGGGCGATCCCCCGGCATCGCGGCAGTAGGGAATGGGCGACCGGGAAAAATAAAGGGCGAAATGGTCGCGGTCGAAGACCACCTTCACCGCGTTGGGGTCGCTGATCTCCTCCTCCCGTCCGATCCGATAGATCAGGGTGGAGAAATCAACCGACGGGTCGTCGAGCAGAGGTTTCACGACCTCGTCGATCTGGGAGGGCTCAAAAAGAGGCTGATCCCCCTGGATGTTGACGATGATGTCCCTGTCGTCCGCTGAAAGCGTGGATACCGCCTCGGCGATCCGGTCGGTCCCGGATTGGTGGGCGGCTGAGGTCATGACGGCCTTTCCGCCGAAACGTCTCACCGCATGGAAGATCCTTTCGTCATCGGTGGCCACGACCACGTCGGATACGATGCCGGATTTAAGGACCCTCTCATAGACCCGCTGGATCATGGGTTTTCCACAGATATCGGCCAGGGGCTTCCCTTCGAATCTCGAGGATGAATACCGCGCAGGAATGATACAGATGACCCGCATGAATGAAACCCCCGCGATGATCTAAAGGTAGGGATCTTTTGTTTTCAGATGATTGACGACGTAATCGTAGACCGCGTCCTCCAGAGAACGGAAGGTCACGGGGCACCCGGCGGATCGGAGCTTGTCGATCTTCGCCTCCGTGAAATACTGGTACTGGTCACGGATAGCTTCGGGCATCTCGATATAATCGATCTGTTTCTTCACGCCCAGGGCGTCAAAAACGGCCTGTGTGAGATCGTTCCAGGTTCGCGCATAGCCGCTGCCGAGATTGAAGATGCCGCCGACCCTTCTGTGCTGGAAGAACCACCAGAGGACCTCGACGCAATCCTTGATGTAAATAAAATCCCTTGCCTGCGCCCCGTCCCTGTAATCGGGCCGGCGGGACTTGAAGAGCCGGACCTTCCCCGTTTCGCTGATCTGGCCGTAGGATTTATGGACCATGCTCCGCATGTCATCCTTGTGATATTCGTTCGGACCGAAGACATTGAAAAACTTGATCCCGGCGACTTTTTTCTCAAGCCGGTTGGCCAGGACCCAGAGATCGAAGAGCTGTTTCGAGTAGCCGTACATATTGATGGGTGCGAGACTTTTCGTCACCTCGTCATCATCGGAAAAGCCGCGCGACCCGTCACCATAGGTGGCCGCACTGCTTGCATAGATGAAACGCACATTCTTCTTCAGCGCCCACTTCGCGAGCTCGACACTGTAGTGATAGTTGTTCCGCATCAGGTAATCCGCATCCCTTTCCGTCGTAGACGAACAGGCCCCCATGTGGATCACGGCCTGAACGGGATGGCGGAACCGGCCCGCCTGAATCGCCTCCAGAAATTCATCCTTGTGGACGTAGTCCGTAAACCGGCGCTTGACTAGGTTCTTCCACTTTTCCGTTGCATCGAGGCGGTCGACGATGAGAATATGATCAATTCCCTCCTCGTTGAGTTTCCAGACGAAGGCGCTTCCGATGAAGCCGGCGCCCCCGGTGACGATGATCAGGTCTTTTTTCCTGGATACCTTCTTCATAGTGCCCTGGCCGCTCTTTCAACGCCGCGGGAAATCACATCGAGACGTTCCTTGGACATCCGGACCGAAATCGGCATCACCAGCGTCCTGCCGAGGATATCCTCCGCCTGGGGGATGTCCTCCCTCCGGTACTCGATCTTGCCCTTGTAGCAGGGATCCGTGAAGGGATACTTTGTGGAGCTTGCCGTAGCCTGTGCGAGGAAATGCTCCCAGTTCGGCACGTAGTGCCACATGTTCTCCTTGTAATAAATCGTGTCCACGCCGTTTTCCGCCAGAACCTTCTGGAACTTCTTG
>JAPLJU010000046.1 GCA_026388445.1 Deltaproteobacteria bacterium | reverse complement strand
GTCTTTTTACCTTCAAGCCGCCCGCGGGGGTGGATATTATCGACCTCAACAAGAAGAAGTAGCCTGGGCCGGTGAAAAACACCCGTCTGCGGTGTTTCCCTCACCCTTCGTCCCTGCGGCGTACGCTCCTAATATAGTGGTCAGTGGCCATTAAAATAGTGGCGAGTGATTAGTGAATAGTGGTTAGCAAGACCTAATAGACAAAATAGACTAAACGGACCAAATAGACTAGATAGACCCTGAACCCGTTGCCCGGGACCCGTTACCTGATACCCACTGATGAGTGATGAGCTAGGGCCGAAGGCCTGGGTAAAGGGTATAGGGGATCGGGTACAGGGTAATAAGAACAGTTATGGTGAAGAGTGGCGACCCGGGGGCTTGGAGGAAGCGACCTTTTTTATTTGATTTTGCCCGCCCGCCAGGACTTCTCGAAGGCTGTGACCATTTCGGGATCGAGCTGTGTTCCCGCCACGCGAAGCAGCTCATCCATGGCGGTTCTCGCAGCTAGTGCCTTTCGATAAGGCCGATCGGTGGTCATGGCGTCGAAGGCGTCCGCCACGGCGAGAATCCTTCCCTCCTTCGATATCCGATCGCCCTTGAGGCCGCGGGGATAGCCCCTGCCGTCGAAGCGTTCGTGGTGCTCCAGGATGAAGGGTGTCACCGGCTCCAGGAAGGAAATGCCTTCGATGATCTGGGATCCGATGAGGGGGTGGGATTTCATGATCTCGAACTCCTCGTCTGTCAGCTTCCCGGGTTTGTTCAGGATGGCGTCGTGGATGCCCACCTTCCCGAGATCGTGGAGGATACCGCCCCAGTCGATAAGCTCGATTTCCCTTTTGCTCCAGCCCAGTTCCGCCGCCACGACCTTGCTGATGTCCGCCACCCGGCCCGAATGCCCGCGGGTGTAAGGGTCTCTCGCTTCGACGGAGTTCGCAACGGCCCGGATCGTGTCGAAGTAACTCCGCTTGAGGTCCTCGAAGAGGTAGGCGTTTTCGAGGGAGAGGGAAAAGAATCCCGCCAGGATGTACAAAAGCTTGAGGGTCTGCTGACGGATGAAGTCCTCGTCCTCCTCGAAAATGATGATCACGGCGCCGAGGGTTCGCTCCTTGTTCGAAAGCGGAGCGATCATGGTGCTCAAACTCCTTGCTTCCCCCTTCCCGAAGACCTCCGCCGGAACGCAGGCCGGGTGACCGTTGTTGATGATCCAGCCGAAGGTTCCGGAGTTGATCTGCGCGTCCAGCTCCATCCTCACCCTGTGGGAGAGTTCATCGGGGATGGAGACTTCGTGAAGGAATTCAAACCCCTCGGAGTCAACCAAAAAGACCGAACAGACTTTCGTCTTCACGAGTTCCTGAAATTTTGAGATGCCCGATTTAAGGATGGAGTGGATTTCCCGGGACAGCACCATGTCCGAGCGGAAGTCACTCAGCCTTTCGAGCTTGTCCTGTATGGCGATGAGGGCCTGGTTCTGCCCCTCCAGGTAGTGGAGCTTCTCCACGATGGATTTTTCAGCTTCGGAGCGGCTGCTCAACTTTTCTTCGATGATTTCCATGAGCGGTTATGATGATTCCAAAATCGAGATGTTTTCCTTGTAGAGCTTGACGACTTTGTCCATGACCAGCTCGAGGCTGCCGAGATTGAGTCCCAGCGTTTCCCAGGCCTTGTCGTGCACAAAGGGCACGTGCTTCTCCCCGCTGTACCCGAGACCGAGGGCCATGGCCAAAATATTTCCGATGTGCACAGCCGCGATCGTTTTATTCAGCCCCGCCGTTCCGTTCGGCAGGTGATGCAAGGCGATCATGTTGACCGTTTCCTGGGGAAACCGCCACCGGGTGGCGACGGCCGTTCCGATCTGGGCGTGATCGAACCCGAAGACCCGCTTCTCCGCTTCGACCATGGGCAGTCCCGTCTGGTCCACGAGATCGATGACGCGATTGAACTGGTCGGCGAAATAGCCAGCCTGGATGATTTTGCCGATGTCGTGCAGGAGCCCTCCGGTGAAGACATCCTCGGGGCTTTTCAGGTCCGCCGCCTCGGCCAGGACCCTTGAGGCCACGGCACAGCCGATGGAGTGCTTCCAAAAACTCTCCTTGTTGAATTGGTGACCGGCCTGGACCTTCTGGAACAGGTCCCAAACCGATGTGGCCAGCACCAGATTTTTAATGGCGTTGAAGCCCAGGATGACGATGGCGCGCTGCAGGCTCCCGATCCGCTGCGGGAAGCCGTAAAAGGCCGAATTGACGAACTGGAGGACCTTCGCCGCGATGACCTGATCCTCGGCGATGATGTTGCTGATGGCGTGGATGGTGCTGTCCGGCGACTGGAGCAGTCGCAGAAGCTTCGTGTAGATGACGGGAAGCGTCGGCAGTTTATCGAGCGAGCCAAGGATCTGTTCGACGTCGGAAAACTTCATGAGACAGCCTCCCCGGAGTTGCCGGCAGCCTGCCTCAGCTTGAGCTTCCTGGCGATCCGGTAAATCTCCGCCATGACGGGGTGGTTGTCGCAAGGTGGAAAGACGGCCCTGAGTTCTTTTTCGATCGCTTCAATGAGCTCCGGTGAAAGGGCATGCATCTCCTCCTTCTCGACCTGGTCCTTGTCGAAACCGACCACGTCAGCCTCGGTAACTCCCCAGGCCTTCATCAGGAGGATATGCTTTGCCGTGAGGGTGTTGCCCTCCTTGATGAGGATGTTGCCGTGCTTGTTCTTGATATCGGCCGCGAGGACCATTCCCTCTTTGAGGTCGTTGAGATTCAGAATGCCCATGAGTCGGCTTTCTCCGAGGTGCCTGAAACCTTTTCGGAATTCTCTCCGGGTCCACGCACAGGAATCCCTGCCAGATATGACCCGACAGAGGGGCAATCATGCAAGTTCCATGTCATGAGCATTCCGTTCCCTCAATTTTTTTGAATAATCGCGGGGTTCCAACGTTCTGAGGGTGAAAGACGGCCCGGGCCCTCCGGCACCGAAGTGCCCGGTGGAAGCACCGATTACAAGAGGACATCCTTCCGGTTATTGAAGCCGTCGGGGAAATAGAAATCCTTGAGAATCGAGTACTTCAACCGCGACTATCCGGTTGGACTTTTTCCCCCGATAGTGCTATGAAACCCGCGGGGTGAGAAAGGGGTCCGAAGTTCTGCCCCTTTTACTTTTCAGGCATAGGGATAGCGGCTTGAGGGGCTTTTCAAGCGGGGACGGGGCCCCCTTTGCCGGAGCATTCGAGACCCGGGGGGTCCGTTTCATCCGCGGAGGCTGAAGGGGTAAAAGATAGATGAATTTTATGTTTTTGACTCTGGCATAATTCTTGATAAATTAAAGAAAATTGCTTCCGTCCATGACGTTTTCACAGGCGGCACGGATGAGTGGAAAGATTCCTCCGGAAACGACGGCGGAGGAAGGAGAGACATTGATATGAGCGGAGAAGACAACCGATATCTCTTTGAGGTCAGCTGGGAGGTCTGCAACAAGGTCGGCGGTATCTATACCGTCATCCAAAGCAAGGTCCCGAGGGCCGTCTCGGCCTTCGGTGAGAGGTATTACCTCCTCGGCCCCGATCTCAAGAACAACCCGGAATTCGAAGAAACAGATGAAGAGCAGTGGAAGCCGATCCGGGAAAACACGGCCATGCGGGATATCCCCTGCCGGTTCGGGCGGTGGAAAATCCCCGGGGAGCCGAAAGTCATCCTGGTCAACTACAGCAAGAAATACAACAAGGATCAGCTCCTCTATCAGCTCTGGGAGGACCACGGTGTGGACTCCATCTCGGGGACGGCGGACTACATTGAGCGCGTGATGTTCAGCGCCGCCTGCGGCGAGGTCATTGAGACGATCTTCAATCTGGAGGTGAAGCCGGGCGGCGCGTCGGCTGTGGCCCATTTCCATGAATGGATGTGCGGCGCGGGACTTCTGACGCTCAAGAATCGGGTCCCTGCTATCGGTACCGTCTTCACAACCCATGCCACGGTTCTGGGAAAGTCTCTGGCCGATGCGAGTGTCGATATGTATGCCGAGATGGACCACCTCTCACCCCAGAGGGAGGCGGCATCCCTGAACATCATGGCCAAGTATTTCCTGGAGGTTGCCACGGCCCGGGAGACCGATGTCTTTACGACGGTGAGCGAGATAACGACAACGGAGGCCAGGAATTTCCTCGGCCGGACGCCGGATTTCATCCTGCCGAGCGGCCTCGACATCCAGAGAATCCCCGACCTCTCGCAGAACCGCGAACCCGCGGCGAAAGCCCGCGAGAAGATTCTCGCGCAGGCGTCGCGTTTCCTGAGGAAGAGCCTCCCCGCGAACACGAGGATCTTCATCCTCTCGGGACACTACGATTTCCACAGCAAAGGCATCGACATTTTTCTCCACAGCCTGGGGCGCCTGGACAAAGAAATCGGAGAAGGGTACACCGTCCTGGCCCTCCTCTGTGTCCTGGGCGGCCACATGGATCTGATCCCCGCCCTGCAGAGCGAATATGCCAAGGCCGAAGGCGGGGCCCCGCCCATCGCGACGCACCGGCTCCACTACGAGGCCTCCGACCCCATCCTGGAAACCTGCAATCGGCTTGGGCTCAAAAATCTGCCGCAGAACCGTGTCAATGTCATCTTCGTGCCCGCCTATCTCAACGGCTTCGACGGGCTCTTCAACATGCCCTACTACGAGGTCCTCTCCGGTTGCGATCTGGGCGTCTTTCCCTCGTACTATGAGCCTTGGGGATACACAACACTGGAGAGTGCGGCCCATGCCGTGCCGACCGTGACGGTGGATCAGTCCGGATTCGGTCTCTGGGTCCAGAGCGAGATCGTTGTCGGCGGCGGCGTGATCGTGCTGCGGCGCCGGGGCAGGGACACCGCTTCCGTTGAAGAGAACCTGTTCAGCATCCTGCGGGATTCCCTTGGCTGGAATGAGGAAGAAACGAATGCGCGCCGGCGTGCCGCCCGGGAGGTTGCAGGCCTGGCGGACTGGGGCAACTTCTACGGTCATTACCTGGAGACCTATGAAAGGGCCGCTACCATTGCTAGCGGTCGCGCGGTCAAGCTCGTGTCAACAGAGTACCGGGCAGAGGTGAAACATGTGTTTCCGGGAACTGGATCCACGCAGCCGCACTTCCGCGGCTTCACGGCCGTTGTAAACCTTCCCCTGAAAATCGCACGACTGAGGGAATTGGCATACAACCTCTGGTGGTCCTGGAATCCCCGGGCCCTGGATCTTTTTGTCCATCTCGACACAAAGCTCTGGGAGGAGATGGGAAATAATCCCGTCCGGATGCTCGAGTCTGTTTCGCCGGAGAAGCTTGCGGAGGCGGCGGAGACGGAGAGTTACCTCAAGTTCTACGAGCAGGTCGTCGAACAATTCGATCATTACATGGCCGAGCGGGGCAACCACAAGAAGCAAGGGCAGAATGACATCAAGTGGTCCTCGCCCGTCGCGTATTTCTCGACGGAATACGGCCTCCATGAGTGCATCCCCCTGTATTCGGGCGGTCTCGGCACCCTCTCGGGTGACACCCTGAAGACGGCCAGTGACATGAACATCCCCATGGTGGGTGTGGGGCTTCTTTACAGGAGCGGGTTCTTCAGGCAGTCCATCGACCAGGACGGTCTCCAGACGGCCGAGTATCCGGAGAGCGATTTCTCCAACCTGCCCGTCCAGATCGTTCAGGACGACAAAGGAGATGAAGTCCAGGTGTTCATCGATCTGCCCGGCCGGACGCTCTATGCGAGAATCTGGGAGATCAAGGTGGGGCGCGTTTCCCTGTTCCTGCTGGACTCGGACGTGAGCAAGAACACCGTGCAGGACAGACGGATCACGGCGAGGCTCTATCCCGCGGAACAGCGGACTCGGATCGAAAAGGAGATCCTCCTCTGGCGCGGCTGTATCCTTCTGCTGGAGAAGCTGGGAATCAAACCCCGCGTCT
>JAPLJU010000094.1 GCA_026388445.1 Deltaproteobacteria bacterium | reverse complement strand
GGGATTCCCGTCTTTGTAAGAAACGAAGGAAAGTCTCGTCCCGTCGGGAGACCACCGGGGCATCATGGTGAGAGACTGGAAACCCGTCAGGCGGACGAGGTCGGTCCCGTCGAAGCTGACCGTGTAAATCTCCGACACACTCCCCTTTTTCCCGGAGAAGGCGATCCTCGTGTTGAAGAGACCCTTCTCGCCGGTCAGGGCCAGGATAATCTCGTTGGCAAAGCGCAGGACCATCTCCCGTCTTTCATCCAGGGTGCCGAAATATTTCTTGCCCACGAGGAGCTTCCCCTGGACGACGTCAAAGAGACGAAATTCCGCCGTGAGCTCTTTCGCGTCATAGCGATACCCTCCGGTCACCAGAGACTCCGCACCAATACCCACCCAGTCTGGAAAGCGGATGCTCTCAACCGTGATACCCGTTTTTTTCGGGTCACCGAGGTAGGCCTTCTTGTCGATGATGTTGAAGAACCCCGTGATCATGAGGCTCCGCGAAAGGGCATCGGAAAACCAGGCGGAGTAGTCCTCCCGGGCATTGCCGCCCAGATTCTTGAAATCGGGAACGGCAATCGGGAACTTTTGAAACGTGGGGGCATCGATGTCGATGTAGACCTTGCCGACAGCCGGATCAACAGCCATGCCCGCGATGACCATGACGGCCACCATGATCGCAACCGCGTATTTCATAAGGTTCAGTCCCTCTTCGGCCTTGTTTCTCTCACATTCACTGCAGTTCCGATGACCGGAAACGGATTCCGAGCTCCACGTTGTCGTCACGGATCCACTCGGGAAGCGGGGGAAAGGGGTTTGCCTTTCGGACCGCCCGCATGGCCGAGGAGTCAAAATAGCTGTTTCCGGATTTCTTCTCGAACTGGGCCGAAAGCAGCGTCCCGGACCTTGCGATCTTCACGTCGATGACGGCTTCGAGATTCTGGTTCTGTAAGATACTCTGCGGCAACGCCCACTGGCCTTTGATCCTGGACCAGATCGAGGAGTAATAGGACATAAGCCTCGTATTGGTCTCCCCCTGCCCGGCGGGTCCTGCGGGTCCCGTCGGACCTGCCGCGCCTTTTTTATCCGAGCTGGCGAGTCGTTTGCGGATGTCGTCGATCGCCCGGTCGACCCTGCCTTTGTCCTCCTTCTCGGTCTCGGAATGCTTGCGAAGGGGGGAAGGCGGCGTTGTTTTGACCGTTTTCTTGAGCACGATCGTGTCTTCCTTGAAGCTCTCCCTGAGTGTCTTCGCCAGGATATCCTTCGACGGCGACGGCCCGCCTTTTTCCGAGCGGACAGCGGAGGGGCTGACGAGATCGACGGAATAGACGGGGCCGAAGGTCCACTGTCGCGACGGGAGGGAGGGTGAAAAGAAAAGGATGGACAGAGCGACGACATGGATCAGGACGGAAAAGAGGACCGTCCGTTTCAGGCTGATACCACCCTGAAAATCACGTGTGGCGTATTCAAGCGATATCATCTCGTACCCTGCGGCGGTTCCGTGATCATGCCCAGTTTGTCAATGCCGGCCTTCCGAACCTCGGCCATAACCTGGACAACGAACCCGTATGGAACCTCTTTGTCGGCACGCATGTAGACCTCTTTATCGAGACGGTTCTTGAAGATGCTCTCCAGTTTGGAACTGAGATCGCCCATGGAGGTCTTGTATTCGTTGAGGTATAATTCTTTTTTGCCGTTGATGGTCAGGACGATTTTCTCCTCCCCCACATTGACGCTTCTCGCCTTCACCCGGGGAAGGTTTACATCGATCCCCATCTGGAGCATGGGCGCCGTAACCATGAAGATGATCAGGAGCACGAGGATGACGTCCACGAGCGGTGTCACGTTGATGTCTGAGACGTGCTTATTTTCCGTGTGATTGGGTCTTCTACGGTAACGCATGATTCCTACTTCCGTATGTAGTGTCTCTCGACGATATTGAGAAACTCGGAGGAGAAGTTGTCCATCTCCTGGGTGATGAGCCGGATGCGGCTCAGGTAGTAGTTATAAAAAATAACAGCGGGGATTGCTGCTGCCAGACCCGCTGCCGTGGCGATCAGGGCTTCCGAGATACCTGGGGCGACGACGGCCAGGGTGGCCGAGCCCCGGAAGCCTATGCCCCGGAAGGCGTTCATGATCCCCCACACCGTGCCGAAAAGCCCGATGAAAGGACTGGCGCTGCCCGTCGTGGCCAGAAACCCGAGGGCACTCTCCAGCTTGGAGGCCTCCTGGCCGGAGGCCCTGTTGAGCGCCCGCTCCACGTTGTCGACCCCGACCAGCTCGACGGACGGGATGTCGCCGTCGGCGAGATCACCGGCTCCGCCCGAACCCCGGCTGGACTTGCTCAATTTCCCCAGTTCGATGTACCCGGCCCGGAAGACCTCCGCCAGCGTCGAAGACCGAAATTTCCTCGACTCGGGGAAAATATCCGAAAGCTTGCTGCTTCTCATGTAGAGGTCGAGGAACTGTTCGTTCTCCTTCTTCGTCTTCCGGATGACCCTGTACTTCATTAAGATGATGGCCCAGGAAACGACGGAAAAGATGAGGAGCAGGGCCAGGACGAATTGCACCATCCCGCCGGCATCGAGGATCATGCCCAGAAGGCTCCCGCCGTAATTTCCGCCGAAATCAAGGGCTGTAACCGCAAGAAATCCCGACATTCTTACCTCCAGTTGGTTCGATCTGCGGCACTATTTATGTCAAAATATCCGCCTTGTCAATAAACTTTTAGGCAAAAGAAGGAAAAAGTCGAAGAAATTCCCGCTTTTGAAATATGGCCTTGACTCTGCAATCCGATTGGTATAGAGAAGTCACAAACGACCTTTTAATTTGATCCGGTGAGATTGAAAAAGGATCGGTCATGAACCATGTGGGGATCAAAAAAGACTGTGTACGAAGACCTTCCCGTTGACGGGAAGGTTTTTTTTTGACTGAAAAGGGTCCCGGGCGGTTACCCATCCCGGCCGGAACCGCCGCGAAAAATACGGCAGAGGGAGTTCAAGATGAGCAAGAAAAGAGTGGTCATGGATTCCGCGGGGATCGACCGGTCCCTCACACGAATCTCCTATGAGATCCTCGAGAAGAACAAGGGCGTTGAAGATCTCGTGATCATCGGCATCCAGAAGGGCGGTGTGTTCCTTGCCGAAAGGATCCGCGAGAAGATCTGCAGGATCGAAGACACGAAGGTGCCCATGGGGAAGCTGGACATCACCCTGTACCGGGACGATCTGCTTACGTCGTCGAAGAAACCGAGGATGGGAAAGACGGACATCCCCTTCTCCCTGGACAATAAGAAGGTCGTCCTCGTCGACGACGTCCTCTTCACGGGGAGGACCATCCGGGCGGCCATGGACGCGCTGATCGACTTCGGTCGGCCCAAGCTCATACAGCTTGCCGTTCTCATCGACCGGGGCCACCGGGAGCTCCCGATCCGGGCCGACTTCGTCGGCAAAAACCTTCCCTCCTCGCTCTGGGAGGAGGTGAACGTGAGCGTGAGCACGGACAAAGCAAAGGACGAGGTCGTCATCCTCGAAAACGCGTAGAATCGGGGCAAAAGGCGGGAACCGGGAAGGTTGGAAGAAGGGATGAAAAAACCATCGATCGTGAAATTCACAACTCGTAACTCACAACTCACAACTGTTTTTCAGGGAGTACCTTCATGAAATTAGCCAGGAAAGACATTCTGGGCATCAGGGATCTCGCCGTGGAAGAGATCAACCTCATCCTGGACACGGCGGAGTCCTTCATCGAGGTCTCGACGCGGGAGATCAAGAAGGTCCCCACCCTCAGGGGGGTGACGGTCATGAACCTCTTCTATGAGCCGAGCACCCGGACACGGACCTCCTTCGAGATCGCCGCCAAGCGACTGAGCGCCGACACGATCAACATCTCCACGGCGACGAGCAGCGTCGTCAAGGGGGAGACCTTCATCGACACGGCGAAGAACCTCGAGGCCATGAACCCGGACATCATCGTGCTCCGGCACAGCGCCGCCGGGGCGCCCCACATGCTCTCGAGGGTCGTCCGCCAGTCCGTCATCAACGCCGGCGACGGGGCTCACGAACACCCCACGCAGGCCCTGCTCGACATGATGACGATCCGGGAGAAGAAAAAGAGAATCGCCGGTCTCAAGGTCTCGATCGTCGGGGACATCGCTCACAGCCGCGTAGCCCGCTCCAACATCTACGGTCTCACCAAGATGGGGGCTAAAGTAACCGTCGGGGGCCCGAGCACCATGATGCCCCGCTTCATCGATCGGCTGGGGGTGGAGGTGCATCACCACGTGGATGACGCCATCCGGGACGCCGACATCATCATGATGCTCCGGATCCAGACGGAGAGGCAGGACATGAGCGTTTTCCCGTCGCTCCGGGAATATGCCAACCTCTTCGGCCTGAACCGCAAGCGCGTGGCCCTCGCCAAAGAAGATGTCATCATCATGCACCCGGGGCCGATGAACCGGGGCGTGGAGATCTCTCCCGACGTGGCCGACGGCCCCTATTCGGTGATCCTCGACCAGGTGACAAACGGCGTCGCGGTAAGAATGGCGCTCCTCTATCTACTGTCTGGAGGTAATTGATGAATCTTCTGATCAAAGGCGGACGTGTCGTCGACCCGTCGCAGGAACTCGACGCGAAGATGGATATCCTGGTTGAAAACGGAAAAATATCGAAGATCGGAAAGGATCTCCCGGCAGGCGGCGCAAAGGCTTCCAGAAAAGCCCCCGCTATTCAGGTTCTCGACGCTCACAACCTGCTCGTCCTTCCCGGGCTCGTCGACATGCACACCCACCTCCGGGAGCCGGGTTATGAATACAAGGAGACGATCGAGACGGGGAGCGAGGCAGCGCTGGCCGGAGGGTTCACGTCGATCGCCTGCATGCCCAACACGGACCCCATCAACGACAACCGTTCCGTCACGGAGTTCATCATCCGCCAGGCGGTGAAGTGCGGCCTCGTGAATGTTTACCCCGTCGCGGCGGTCAGCAAGGGCTCGGAAGGAAAGGGGCTGACGGAATTCGGTGATCTGGTGGAGGCGGGAGCCGTGGCCTTCTCCGATGACGGCAAGCCCGTGATGACCGGGGGGCTTATGCGGCGGGCCCTGGAATATGCCGGTTCCTTCGGCGTTCCCATCATCTCCCACTGCGAGGACGCCACACTTTCCGCCGGCGGGTTGATGAACGAGGGGCTGACATCGACGGAACTGGGGCTTCCGGGCATCCCCTCCATATCCGAGGAGGTCATGGTCGCCCGGGATATCCTGATTGCCGGTTACACGGAAGCAGCCGTCCACATCGCCCACGTGAGCACAGCGGGCTCCGTCGATCTCATCCGTGAGGCGAAGAAACGGGGCGTGCGAGTCACGGCGGAGACGGCGCCCCACTATTTCTGCCTGTCGGAGGAGGCGCTCACGGAATTTGACACGCGGCTCAAGATGAACCCGCCCCTGCGAAGCGTCGGGGATGTCGCCGCCATCAAAAAGGGCCTGTGGGACGGGACCCTCGATGCCATCGCCACGGACCACGCCCCCCAGTCTTCCATTGAAAAGGAGGTGGAGTTCGAGTACGCCGCCAACGGCATCATCGGCCTGGAGACGTCTCTCGCGCTGAGCCTCCGCCTGGTTGCCGAGGACGTTTTGACGCTTCCGCAGCTTGTCGAAAAGATGAGTCTCAATCCGGCAAAGATCCTGCGGCTCAATAAAGGGACGCTCAAGCCGGGCGCTGACGCAGACATCACCATAGTCGATCCCGAAAAAGCCTGGACCGTGGACGTAAAGAAGTTCCGGTCCAAAAGCCGAAACTCCCCCTTTGGCGGCTGGCAACTGAAGGGAAAGGTGATCCACACCATCGTCGGCGGAACCGTGAAATACAGCAACAAGGAATAGTGGTGAGTGGTCAGTGATGAGTGGCGAGCGGTGATCGGAAGAAATGTTCAGAAAACGAGGGCCGTCGTTCTGCGAACCCTGGACTACGGGGAGTCCGACCGGATTGTCACCTTCTTCACCACGGATTTGGGGAAACTAAAGGGGATCGCCAAGGGCGCGCGGCGAAGCAAAAGAAGGTTCGCCAATGCCCTGGAGCTCTTTTCACTCTCGAACGTCCTCTTCTCGAGGGGCGGCCGGGGCGGACTTTCCCTCATCGAGGGCGCCGACGTGGTCTCCCACCACCCGGGCATCCGGGAGGACCTGGAAAAGACCCTCATCGCCACCTACCTCGCCGAGCTTGTCGACGGCTTCAGCGCCGAAGGGAAAAAGAACGCGGAGCTTTTCCGCCTCCTCGAAGACTTCCTGGTATTCCTGGATCGCGAAGCCCTGCAGCCCGGCATCGAAAGATTCTTCGAGATGAGGCTTCTGAAGCTCACCGGCTACGACCTCCACATCCGGAGCTGTCTCACCTGCAGAAAACAACTCGATGAGATCAGCGAGCCAGCATTCATCCCGGCCGATGGCGGAATCCGCTGCCGGACCTGCCTCAAAAACGCCACGACAGCCCTGTCCGTTGCGCCCGGGACCCTGAAAACGCTCATTGCAGGATCACAGACGGATCTTCAGGTGATCTCAAGGCTTGTCGTCTCCGACCGGATGGCCAAGGAGAGCCGGGCCATCCTCGGCGCCATCATCGAACACCTCCTCGGCAAGGCCCTCAAATCTCTCAAAGTCCTTGATGATATGAGGAAAACGGTACTTTGATTTCCCTTGACTTTGGTCCCGTCATAATGCTACTTCTCCCGCCTGTGTGACCGATCAACCAATGCAATTTAAACGTTTTTTCCGGGAGGGATACGTGACCTTTCAAGAATTAATCTTTGCCCTTGATACATTCTGGGCCAGGCAAGGATGCATTATCCAGCAGCCCTACGACCTCGAGGTGGGCGCGGGGACCTTCAACCCGGCAACCTTCCTGCGGTCGTTAGGCCCCGAGCCCTGGAACGTGGCCTACGTGGAGCCCTCGAGAAGGCCCACGGACGGGCGTTACGGCGAGAACCCCAACAGGCTTCAGCACTACTACCAGTACCAGGTGATCATGAAGCCCTCTCCCATGAACATCCAGGAACTCTACCTCGATTCCCTGAAAAGCTTCGGTATCGACCTCCTGGATCATGACATCCGCTTCGTGAAAGACGACTGGGAGTCCCCCACGGTCGGCGCCTGGGGCCTCGGATGGGAAGTGTGGCTTGACGGCATGGAGATCACCCAGTTCACCTACTTTCAGCAGGTCGGCGGCGTGGACCTCGATCCCATCTGCTCCGAGATCACCTACGGCATCGAGCGGATCGCCATGTACCTCCAGGGCATCGACAATGTCTTCGACCTGGAGTGGGCCCACGGCATCAAGTACGGCGACGTCCACCACCAAGGCGAGGTGGAGTGGTCTCACTACAACTTCCAGGAGGCGGACATCGACATGCTCCGCAAGCTCTTCGACATGTACGAAGCCGAGGGCCTGCGCATGGCCGAAAGGGACCTTGTGCTTCCCCTCTATGATCACTGCCTCAAGTGTTCCCACACCTTCAACCTCCTCGACGCCCGCGGCGCGATCAGTGTGGCGGAGCGCACGAACTACATCGGGCGGGTGAGGAACCTCGCCAAGCTCACCGCAGAGGGTTACCTGAAACAGCGGGAAAAAATGGGATTCCCGCTGATGGGAAAATTTTCTAAAAGATAGTGGTCAGTGATTAGTGACGAGTGGCTAGTGACTAGCAAGACCAAATAGACAAGACCGACCAGATAGACAAGACGGACCAGACAGACCAAAATAATTCAAAACTCAAAATTCATAACTCATAATTCAGGAGTTTTTTTACATGTCTAAGGAACTGCTTTTTGAAATCGGAACGGAGGAGATCCCCGCCGAGTTTCTACCCCGTACCCTCAAGGACATGGAGGAGATCATCCGGAAGGAATTCGCCAATCTCCGGATCGGGCACGGCGATGTAAAAACCCTGGCCACACCAAGAAGGCTTGTACTTTTTGTTTACAAGGTAGCAGCCATGCAGGAAGACCAGGTTATTGAAAAGCTCGGACCGGCCAAGAGAGTGGCCTTCGACGACAAAGGGAACCCCACCCCCGCGGCCCTGGGGTTTGCCAGAGGACAAGGCCTGGACATCTCGGAGCTCAAGACCGTCACCACCGACAAGGGTGAGTACCTCCTGGCCCGCAAAAAAACAAAGGGCGGAGAGACGAAGGACCTCCTTCCGGCCGTCCTCACCCGGTTCATCACCTCTATCCCTTTTCCCAAGTCCATGCGGTGGATGAATCTCGACATCCGTTTTGTCAGGCCCATCCACTGGATCGTGGCCCTCTTCGGCGGAGAGATCGTTCCTTTCAAGGTTGAAAACATCGAAAGCGGCGACCGTACCTGCGGCCACCGTTTCATGCACCCCCGCCCCTTCAAGGTGAGAAGCATCAAGGACTACCTGGCGAAGACCCGGAAGGCCTATGTCATCGTCGACCCCGAGGAACGCAAGAAGATCATCCTCGAACAGGCCGAGCAGGCGGCGGCCGGTCTGGGGG
The DNA here is from genome assembly GCA_026388445.1 of Deltaproteobacteria bacterium. GTDB lineage: Bacteria > Desulfobacterota > Syntrophia > Syntrophales > UBA2192 > JAPLJU01. The sequence goes on along the minus strand of JAPLJU010000094.1, from coordinate 2,932 downwards.
GAAAGCTCCTCCGCGATGAAGAACTCCTCGAGGAGGTGACCTTCCTCGTTGAATACCCCTCTGCCGTCGTGGGCAATTTCGACAAGGACTACCTCAAGCTCCCGAAGGACGTCCTGACGGCGACCATGATGGAACACCAGCGTTACTTCCCCGTCGTCGACGGGACCGGAAAGCTCCTTCCCCACTTCATCGCGATCAACAACACCCTGGCCCGCGATCCTTCAGTGGTGGCCCGGGGAAACGAAAAGGTCATCCGGGCGCGGCTTGCCGACGCCAAGTTCTTCTTCGAGGCCGACCAGAAGGTCCCGCTGGAGAAGCACTTTGAAAAACTCCGGAAGGTTGTCTTTCACTCCATGCTCGGGACCTCCTACGACAAGGTCATGCGGTTCAGGGAACTGGCAGCCTACATCACCAAGCGGATCAACCCGGCGCTTAAGGACACGGTGGACCGGGCGGCCTATCTCGCCAAGGCGGACATCGAGACACAGATGATCTACGAATTTCCAGAACTCCAGGGTATAATGGGGCGGGAATACGCCCTCATCCAGGGGGAGAATCCCGTGGTGGCAAAGGCGATCTACGAGCACTATCTTCCCACCCAGGCTGGCGGGGAACTGCCGGAGACGGACGAAGGCGCCATCGTGAGCATCGCCGACAAGCTCGACACCATCGTGGGGTTCTTCGGGGTGAACCAGATCCCCACGGGGACGGCCGATCCTTACGGCCTGAGGCGCCAGGCCCTCGGCATCCTCAACATCATCCTGCACAGGAATTACCGGCTGGACCTCGCAGACCTCATCGACCGGAGCATGGCCATCCTGGGGACCAAGATCAGGCGGCCGCCTGCGGAGACAAAGAGGGACGTTCTCGATTTCTTCCGGGGCCGGCTGGAAAACCAGTTCATCTCGCAGGGGCATCCCTATGACGTGGTGGACGCCGTCCTTACGCTAGGCGTCTCCGACATCGGGAAGGCCTTGAAGAAGATCGAGGCCGTCGAGAACATTAAGGGCCATCCCGATTTCGAGCCCCTCGCCATCGCCTTCAAGCGGGTGGTGAACATTATCAAGGGCTTCAAGGACGGATCCGTCGACCCTTCCCTCTTCGAGACAGACGTCGAGAGGAATCTCCACAAAGCCTGCCTGGATCTGAAGGGGAAGATTGAAAGCCTCGTGGAGAGGGACGACTACCGGGAGGCCATGACGCACCTGGTGACGCTCCGAAAGCCCGTGGACAGTTTCTTCGAGGGGGTGCTTGTCATGGAGCCAGACGAGAAGGTCCGTTTCAATCGGCTGTCGCTCCTCGAGGCGATCGCGAAGCTCTTCTACCGCATCGCCGATTTCTCAAAGATCGTCACGGAAAAGCAGGCGCAGGGCTAACGGCGTAAGGTAAGGGACTGTGAAATTACAATAAGGCCGGGAATTTCTTCCCGGCCTTATTCCTCTTTAAAAAACTCACGCTATCCAATATTCACTAAACACTGCCCTGTATGGGCTCATAATTGTTAGCGCTGGTGTAATAGACTGGGAAGATTTTGTAGTCAGATGCAGAAACTCTCGGCTGGCCATTCGGGCTGCAGGATGTCCTAAGTATTGCTGAAGAAAGAAGCATAATAGGAACTTGCGTGCTCCGTTATTTAAGAGGCCCATTTTCTCTTCTCTTAACCAGAATCAGGTCCTCTCTTCGGTTTACACCGTAAAACTCGCCGTCAAGATCTGGCAAAACGATCTGATGTTTCTGCAGCATTACTTCAAAACCCGCACCTTCCAGTCGCGAAAACAAATCTCGCCCGTATACCCTGACGTGATCTTCCTGACCGTAGAATCTGAATCGCAAATCGTCTGTGTTTATGCTGTCATCCTCAAAAGCTTTCAATAGAATAGGAGAAAATGGTACCTGAATTACCGCCAATTTCCCTCTTTTCAAAACTCTACATAGCTCACCCATGGCCTGTTCATCTCTTGGAACATGCTCGAGCACGTGATTGCATATAATGAAATCGAAATATTCCTCCGGAAAACCAATCGCTGTGACATCGATTTTTCGAATCTCCTTATCGGCCGGGAAAAGGTCCGCCTGAATATACTCTTTCGGCTTCAGACGAACGATTGCATCTCTAAGACTCCTTTCTGGGGCGAAATGTAATACAGACCCACCCATGACAGCACTCCACAAACTTAGCCTCTCGAAATACATAAAAAGGTGTCTTTCACGGTCGTGACAACCACAATGCGGACAGATAAAATTGTCAACATCACTGCCGATCAGGCCCAACTCGCGCACAAAGGGTGGTATCTCCCTGCTGCCGCCGCGGAAACTGTAAAAATGATGGAACTTCTTCCGGCAAATGTAGCACTGACACCGGTTGCCCATCTTGTTGAAGCGAAGTTCGCCCGAGCGTATACACTTTTTAACAGGGCGGAGGCATCTTTTTAGGCTCTCGGGAAGAACAAACATCTCTTTGCTTCCTTACCCTTCAATAATTGCCAATAGCTATTTTCATGTGCTTCCTAACCCCAGCCTTTTTCCAAACTATCCGGTTGGTGAAAGAAGAATTCTGCTCAGTGGGCACGTTCGTTACCTTGGACCTACCCCGGCTAAGCTAGAACAATTCTGTGACATTCGATTTTGTAGTTTACTAAATGTGTTGAGGAAAAAAATTGCTCCACGGCATCCATAATGTATCGTAGAATGTTTCGCGCCAAAATATAGAAGCCATTCTTTCCATGTGAATGTCAGCTTCTTTTTTCTTATCTCAGTAGCTAATTCAACATTTCTTTCATAAAAAGCCAGTTGTAGAGTTTTGTCATACCAGACTGCTTCAGCTTCTTTCCGCATATCTTCAGAAAGTTTATGTTTATCGAATAAATACAATCTCATTTCATAATTCGATTTGTAGAACCGTAACTGCTTTATTGGGTCTCTGTTATTTGAG
>JAPLJU010000225.1 GCA_026388445.1 Deltaproteobacteria bacterium | reverse complement strand
GTGAAATCACTTGAAGGGCTTTTTTTGTCCCCCTGGCTTTGGGGGAGCAGCCCTCAGGATAGGAGGGGAAGGGTATCCATGGAAAGTGCCGACGGAATCGAGGAGCTTGTCGTCATCCGCCATGCAAGAATCGACTTCTTTGCAGCCCTTGTAGCTGAAGGGGACGGGAGGTGGACCGTAAGAGGTAAAGCCAAATTCCATAATGGACAGATCATGGCCTTTTATCACGCCCCCGGAGACCATGATATCTTGAGAAAACGACTTCTACAGATCGCCAAAGCCATAGCGGATTCTTATGACACGACTTATTTGACCCAGAAGTTCGAGAAAACCCACTGGCCCTGGGATTGTTCTGCTATGGTCGATAGGCTGGGGTACAACTGCAACTAAGGGGAACTTTCAATACTTTGAATTCTATTGGCGATGAATTCGCGCCGGGGCGAGGGGAAAACACGATGAAGCGCCGCGAATTTCTGACAACAGCATTAAACACGGCGGCCGCCGCCTTTCTGTGCTCCCGCCACACAGCCTAATCTTCGCCTGTTCTTCGCATCGTCAAGCTCTTTGCCCTCTCCTTCAACCTCCTTGTAGTGGCCCTCATCATGGCCCTCGGGACGGCTGCAACCATTTCCCTAGCCGGGGTCTTGATCATTCTGGAAAAGGAAGGCCTTCTCCGGGGCTTGTCAAGAAAAGAGCGGGCTCAGCACTTGATTCAAAAAAGCCTGACCATCCTGGGGTCCCTCCTTATCATCGTTTTTGGAGCCATGCTCCTGTCCACCGTCGTCTGAGGGACCAAAAACTTGATGATAATAAAACTCAAAGAGCTCCTGAGCGAAGCGGTTGAAAAATCCGCCTCCCCGCCTTTGCCTTCAGGCTGACGGCCCAAGTCACGCTCCGACAGGACAAACTCAATACCAAGTTCCCCCGGCACGCCCTATCCTTTGCCCTCTCCTTCAATCTACCTTTTATCCCACCAGGAGGTGTTCTGCTGCAGGGGGTCGTAGTATTTCATCTTGCCGCCTACCAGAATGAGCGGCGCTGTCTTCAATTCATCGCGCCCGCATCTCATGACGCGATCGGCAGCGATCATGGTGCCGACGAAAACACCGTATTTCTGGAAGGCCTGCTTGGCGTATTCAGAGCAGGAAGGGTACATGGGGCATTCCCCATAGCGAACGGCAGAGCAGTGGTTCAAAGGGCCCTGGTAGAAATCAATGAGGGCCTTCATGGGTTGAAAGGATAGGGTTGAAACCCCATTCTTGTTTACCGAGGTCACGCATGAAAAAAGGAAAAGCGCCATCACCAGCCACAGCACGCTTATCGCTTTCATCGGTGTTCGCCTTTCATCGAAGTCCTCCTCTCTGCAATCATGAAAAAGATCGTTCCCATACCAGGCATCCACCCCGTGGCATTTTACAGCCGGATAAATGCTCTGCGCCCCACCTCTAGAACAGGCGAGGGAAAAGATAAGGGTCTTTCGGCGGATCGATCTTGGTGATTCGCTCAGCCTGGATCAGGGGGAACGTGAGATCCCCGACCGTTTTCAAACCAACGACCCCCTCCACGCTCAC
>JAPLJU010000134.1 GCA_026388445.1 Deltaproteobacteria bacterium | reverse complement strand
GATGATCCCGACGAGTTCCCCCTTTGACACTACGGGAAGGCTTCCGATATTGTGGTGGTTGATGACCTCGGTTGCTTCCTCGATGGGCGTCTCCGGCGTCACCGTGATCGGGTCCTTCGTCATGATGTCCCCGGCCTTCATCTCTGAAAGAAGGTAGTTGAGCTCATGAACCGAGAGGGTGCTTGCAGGCGATGCGGAGTTCTCTCGAATGTCACCGTCGGTGACAATGCCGACGACCTTCTTCCCATCAACTACCGGGACCTGGTTGAACTGATGTTCATGGAGAATGTTCCTGACCGCAAGAACACTCGTGTCCCGTGTCACGGTCACGACGTTTCTGGTCATTCTCCTGCCGACAAACATGATGGATACTCCGGTTGACCTATTCCCCCGGGGGAGCGACCTTCCTGGCCAGCCTTCTCATTCTCTTCTTGAGCTTGCTGATCTTTCTCTTGATATACAGTGCCTGTAGGCGGTCTCCCTTTGCCTTCAACTCATCCCTTTTTACCCTGAGTTCCCGGCACTTCTTCTTCAGATCCACGACGCTCTCCACGGGCTTTTCGCGCACGGCCTTGAGAGGGACACCCTTGGCCTCCTTGATGGCCGTGGTCAACTCCTCCTTTTTCATGGCACTGACGCCGGATATTCCCCCCACGGCCAGGGCCATCTCCCTCAATTCCTTTACCGTATGTTTTTCCAGGGATTTCTTGTCTTCCATTTTCCTATTCCTTTCCGGGGACTATTAAGAAAAGTGAATAAATACAATCACTTATTGTTTAAATCTTCCTGCCCTGAAAATGATCGCGGGGAATATAGCAGAGGGTCGGAGTAAAAGCAAATCGAATGTTGGTCCCCCCGAATGGCCGGATGATAGATCAGGTTCACTCATAGGCGGCGAGCCTCCCCGTCAATTTGACCTTCTCGCCACCGACATTGAAAACCACCTTGATGCCCAGTTTATTGCAGAGGAGGAGTTCGGGGAGGTTATCCGGTTTGTAATCGCCGCCCTTTGCAAAGATAGCGGGTTTCAGCATCTCCAGGGTCTTGCCGACCGTGAAATCCGTATCAATGCAGTCAACGACCTCATCAACGTACCGGATGCTCTGCAGAATCTCTTTTCTTTCATTAAAAGGCAGGAAGAAGTAATGCTTCCTTTTCAAAAGGGTCTCATCCGAGTTGAGGATGACGACCAACCGGTCACCGAGGCCTCTGGCCTCCCGAAAAAGTCGAATGTGCCCCACGTGAATCGGATCAAACCAGCCGCTCGTGCAGACCGTGACCATGGATTTCCCCTCCTTTTTATGGATGGATTCTGGAGTCCACCGATGCACGGAGATCCCTTATGATGAGAGATCTCCTATTTCAAAAATCATTACGACCATGTCCTCCCTCGCCGCGGCCACCCGCTTGCCGTCGGGACTGAAGGAAAGGGTGAGCACATACCCATAATAGGGCGTCTTGAGCGTTTTCAGGAGCGTCCCCGCCGAGACTTTCCAGATCATGACGTCTTTATCAGCCCCCGTTGCCAGCCGCGTGCCGTCGGGGCTGAAGGCAAGGCAGAAAACGAGACTCCCGTTGCTGAGCGTCCGGATTTTCTGCCCTGTCCGCGCGTCCCAGAGGATGACCGCCTGATCGGCGCTTCCCGAGGCAAGGATCTTCCCGTCGGGCGAGAAGGACAGGCATTTGACCAGGCTTTTGTGCTCCGTGAGTTTCTGGATCTGTTTGCCCGTCAGCGCGTCCCAGAGGATGACGGTGAAATCATCACTTCCCGTGGCCACCCGGGTCCCGTCGGGACTGAAGGAGACGGCGTTGACCGCGTACCGATGGCCGCGCAGGACATGGATGGGTCGTCCCTTCTCCACATCCCAGATGATAGCCGTTCGATCTTCACTTCCCGACAGCAACCGCTTGCCATCGGCGCTGAAGGAGAGAGAGACAACGGAGGCGCTGTGGGCGCTCAGGGTCCTGATCGGCTTATGGGACGCCACATCCCACAGGATGATACTCTGGTCGCGACTTGCCGAAGCGAGCATTTTACCGTCACGGCTGTAGATAAGTGAGAAAATAGGCTTCGTGTGCCCCCTCAGCGTGTGGAGGACATTACCCGTCGCGGCATCCCAGATAATGATGTTGTCATCCATGGCTCCCGATGCCA
>JAPLJU010000243.1 GCA_026388445.1 Deltaproteobacteria bacterium | reverse complement strand
ATCGGCTTTTTCGCCTTCTTCAACCTCTTCGGAAGCATCGTCCTGTTGCCGATCTACTTGCAAACCCTGATGGGGTACACATCCTTTCTGGCCGGGCTTGTGCTCGGCCCCGGGGGGCTCATGTCGATGATTGCCATGCCCATCGCCGGGCGACTCATTACGAAAGTCAACCCCAAAGCCATTCTCCTGTCCGGCCTCTCCGTGACCGCCTATTCCATTTTCCTCATGTCGCGGTTCAATCTTTCCGCTGACTTCAACGCCGTCGCCTGGCCGAGGATCGTCATGGGGTTCGGGATGGGCTTTCTTTTTATCCCCCTGATGACGCTCTCCATGTCATGGGTCAGAAAAGAAGACATGGGAAACGCGGCGTCCATATTCAATTTCACCCGGACACTCGGCGGAAGCTTCGGAGTGGCTGTTGCCTCAACCATCCTCGCTCGAAGGATGCAGTTTCATCAGGCACATCTAACAACCAATATGAGCTTCCTGGACAGGAATTTTCAGGTCGCCCTTCCGCAGGTTGCCCAGACCCTCCAGGAACAGGGCTTCGCGCCCGCTCTGCTGGATCCCGGGAGCCTGGGCGTCATCTACAAAGGGCTTCTGAGACAGGCTTCCATGATGGCCTTCAACGACACCTTCTATGTTCTTGCGGTGATGATGTCCTGTTCCATCGTCCTCATTTTGCTCATGCGAAACAGTGAGCACCAAAAAGACGAGGGCGTACGAAAAGAAATTGTCCTCGAGTGAAATATTTTCCTTTTCAGGAGATGATTCCCGCCGGATCATCATCGGCTTTTTTATCCCTCCCGCTATTCCTCCGCATCCCCCCACGGAGTCTGAAAATCCATCAGGGCGCCTCCGTCCGAAATATGGTATAATGCCAACTCAAAAACGCATGTCGCATCAAGGCGAAAGGGGTGCACATAAATGAACAGGCGCGATTTTTTGAGGCTGGGGATGATAGGGTCTACATCGGCACTGCTTGGATGGGAGGGGATCGCTGGCGCGGCGCGATTTTCGGATACGGAACCCTTCGTTTTTCCAAAGCCTGTTTACCGCACCCTGGGACGAACGGGACTGAAGATCACCGTTGTGAGCTTCGGGGCCATGCTGACACCCGAGCCGGAGGTGATCGCGATGGCCTTTGATCATGGCGTCAACTATGTCGATACGGCCCGGTCGTACATGAGCGGCCGGAACGAAGAGATCGTCGGCAAAGCCCTGAAGGGCAGGCGCAACAAGGTTTATGTTGCGACAAAGATCAGATCCTCATCGAGGAAGAAAGAGGCCATGTTCAGGAATGTCGAGGAAAGTCTCCAGGCGCTGGGGACCGATCATATCGATGTTATCCAGCTCCACGGCCTCGACGGAAGGGACCGTGTGTTCAGTCCGGAGACCCGGGAGGCCCTCGTCAGGCTGAAAGAGCAGGGAAAGGTCCGCTTCTTCGGTGTAACCACGCACACGAACCAGGCGGAGGTTCTCAATGCCCTTGTGGATGATCCTGAGCGGTTCTTCGACACGGCCCTCGTGGCTTACAATTTCAAGAGCGACGCCGATGTGAAGGAGGCGATCGCCAGGGCTGCACAGGCGAAGATCGGCATCGTTGCGATGAAGACCCAGGCGGGGGGGTACAAAACGGATGCGCTCGGGCCGATCAGCCCTCACCAGGCAGCCCTCAAATGGGTGCTTAAGGACAGGAATGTCACCGCGGCCATACCCGGCATGCGAGATACCGAAGAGTTCAGGGAAGACATAGCGGTCATGGGGATGCGTTTCAAATATGTCGACGGTCTGATCCTGAAAGGCTACGGCGCCGCCATTCAACCCTACTACTGTCATCTCTGCGGAAAATGCGAACCATCCTGTCCGGTGGGCGTTGAAATCAGCACCATCAACCGCTGCCTGATGTACGTGGAGGCATACGGAAGTCTCGAACTTGCCCGGTCCACCTACAGGAAAATTCCTTCAACCCGTTCCGCGTCCTCCTGTCTTGACTGCGGGGATTGCCTGGCCCGATGTGTCAATGGGCTTGATATACGACTGAAGATGCAGCGGGCGAGAAAATATTTGGTTTAGAAATGTCGCCTACTGCCGTCATCCGGAGCTGGAGGTATCCGTGAATCGCTCCTCTGTGATTTTTTCAATCGTCCTTTCCGTGCTGACGCTGTGTCTGGCCATCCCGGTCAACGCTTCGGACAACTCCATTCAAAAAATGTTGCCCATCCCCGAGTGTCCGAAAGGCTGGCTCCTGGAGGACAAGGTTGTCCTCTACGACAGGGAAACACTTTTCGATTACATCAATGGTGAAGCGGAGCTTTACTTTCCTTACGGCTTCGAGGTCCTCGCCACGGCGCGGTATGTGCAGAAGGGGAACCCTGACACAGCAATCGCGGCGGATGTCTACAGGATGGCCTCGCTCCTTGATGCCTTCGGCATTTACTCGAATTACCGCAAGCCGGATGCCGCGGCGTCTCAGATCGGTGCCGAGGGGTTTCTGTCATCGTCGCAACTCATGTTCTACCAGGACAGATATTTTATCCGGCTGCAGGCCTCCGGGGTGACGAGCATAGAAAAAGACGTATTCCTCGCATGCGGTCGTGCCATCTCGAAGAATCTCCCCCCTGGTGCGGGCCGTCCGGGGGAGGTCGAAATACTTCATGTGCCGGGCGTATTGCCCGGGACGGTGCGGTATATCGCCAGGAGTCTCCTCGGGTACGCCTTCTTGCGTCGTGGTCTCGTCGCCGACGCCAATCTTGAGGGCGAAAAAATGCAGGTCTTCCTGGTCCCCGAGGATTCGAAGGAAGCTGCCCGAAGGGCCTTTGACCAATACCACGCTTACTTGAAGGGGTCGGGAAAGGATGTGCAAGCAACCGAAACGGGGGGACGGATCTCCATGCAGGCGGTCGATCCCCTTTACGGGAGGGTATTTGTCGAACAGTCCGGCCGCTATCTCATGGGTGCTGTCAGAGCGCAGAAGATCTCCGCAGCGAAAAAAATCGTGGGGGAGATGTCAGGGCGAAGGGTCAGCCAATAGCATCAAGAGCCAACCGCTCTTATCTCGCGGTCATATCGTGTCGTACAGGATGTGATTCTTGTTCCTTTGTTCCTTGACAGCCCCTTCGTGCACCAGCTCGACCAGGTGAACGTAAGTTTCATTGAGCGCGAGAAACCTGTCAAATTCAGGCAGGTCATCACCAAATATATCCCTGGATACCTCGAAGGTTGTCCGGGATCCCCGAGTGACGGATTCTAAAGCCAGTCCCTTCCTGATCACATGATGCGATTTCATCTCCTCGATTCTTTCGGCCAGGTTCGAGAAGGGATCTCCGTGTGCCGGATAGACTTTTTGGACGGGGAGGGTTTCGATCCGTGTCAGCGAGTCCAGGAAGCTCCGGAGGGGTCGAAAATCCGGGGCAAAGAGATCGGGACTGAGATTGGGGGTGATCTCCGGAAGGACATGGTCACCCGAGAGGAGGATGCCTTCTTTCGGGAAGTAATAGGATACATGGTCGCGTGTGTGCCCAGGGGTGGCGATGGCCTGAAATTCCGTCTCACCGGCGACATGCCGGGAATCGGCCTGGAAACATCGGTCGGTTTCGAATGGGCTTGCGGCGGTTTTGAAAGCCAGAAACAGGTTGATGACGAAATTCGTTATGCTTTCGGGAAGACCGTGCAGGAGGCAGAAGTCCCTCACAAGGCGAACGAGTTCTGCCTCGTCGGTTCGCACCGAAAGGACTTCCCGGCCGACATCCGACACGTGAATTTTTGCGCCCGAGATCGCCTTGATGCGGCCGGCCATTCCGCAGTGATCAATATGGTGGTGGGTGATGAAGATCCGTTTGATGTCCCGGACGGTCTTTCGGATGGCCCTCAGCGATTCCTCGAGGATCGAGACGGTCTCCGGCGTGTTGAGTCCCGTGTCGAAAAGCGTGATCCGATCGTCATGGGTGAGGGCAAAGACGTGCACATGCTTCAGACGGAACGGCATGGGAACGGTGATCATGAAAAGATTCCGGGATATTTCTTCCATCAACGGTGCCAGCCTCTGTAAAATCAATAAGCCTTTTCTTTTCTCACGATGATGAAGGACGCCGTGCCCTTGGCGATCAGCTTCTTTCTTTCGTCGAAGATTCTGGCCTCCGCGTGGGCCAGGCGCCTGCCGCGGTGGATCATCGTGCCGTAGGCCGTGAGCTCACCGACGTCCGCCGGTGCGAAATAGTGCATCTGCAGGGAAGTCGTGACGATCGTCTCCCCGACTGCCAGAGACGGCAGCACAGAGATGCCACAGGCGGAATCCGTCAGGGATGCCATGACCCCTCCATGGACCGTTCCCCAGAGGTTCTTGTGCCTCTGCCCCGATTTCACCCTGACGACAGACCCTTCCTTGCCCGTTGAGATCATTTTCATGGAGATGGTTTTGTAGAAGGGCGACTCGTTCACGTGTTTCTTTATGGCATTCGAATCTCCCCACGAATGTGTCATTGGACCCCCTCCTGATATTCCGATTAAACAACCGCGGGGAAGTATAGGTCAGCGGTGTCTGGGTGTAAAGATAAAACCTTCCCCTCAGCGCATCTTTTCTCATTGCTTTCAGGGATCATTTCTGTCAAAAGCACACGGGGAAAAATAAAGGGCAAAGTATATGATGGACAGTCGCAGGGAAGAAGTTGGAATCGAAGGGAAGGACGGCGTTACATCGAGAATAACGGTTTTCGCCGGAGATTTTTCTTCCGCTTCGCCCGTCCTGATCTGCATGCCCGCCATGGGTGTGCCTGCGAAATTCTATGAACCCCTTGTCTCGCCTGTTCTGAAAGAGGGATGGCATCTCGTCACGGCCGATCTGCGTGGTAATGGATTGAGTTCTGTTCGTGTCTCCAGGGAGGTTTCTTTCGGATATCACGAGATGGTGACTTTTGACTGGCCCGCCATAGTGGAAAAGGTGAAGACGCTCTTCCCCGGGGCACCCCTCTACCTCTTCGGCCACAGCCTGGGCGGTCAGCTGAGCACGCTCTATTTGGCTGCAAACCCTGGAGCATGCTCCGGCCTCATCCTTGTTGCAACACCCTCCGTCTACTTTAGGGGGTGGGACTTCCCCTTGAACCTGGGCGTTCTGGCGGGGACTCAACTGGCTTATATCATCGCTCGGGTCCTGGGATATTTCCCGGGGAGGAGGATCGGCTTCGGTGGCACGGAGGCGCGTGGCGTCATCTGCGATTGGGCGCACACGGGACGCACCGGCCGCTACGAACCCACCGGGAGTCCTGTCGATTTCGAGAGGCTCCTCGGGGAGCTTGAACTTCCCGTTCTTTCCATTTCCTTCGAGGTGGATCTTCTTGCACCCGAATGGGCCGTCGCGAACCTCTGCACCAAGCTGAAACGGTGCCGCGTAACCCATCTCCACCTGCCGGACAAAGATCTGGGCCATTTTCAGTGGGTCAGAAACCCACAAGCCGTCATCGAGAAGATCAGGCAGTGGCTGAATGAAGGCGAATGGTCAGTGAAAACAGAGGAAAGACCTCTCGTCGGCATCTGTCGAAATGAAGACTTCGTCCTGAAATAGTTGAGATGGATTTTTACAATGGATAGAGATATGCAATCGATACTTCTCATAAATGCAAAAGTCAGAGCCAGTCGACCCTGTTTTCCCTCCTCCCTTTTTGTATTAATTACGGTACCAGGCCCAGGTATTGCCACAGGGGAACACTCAGCAGAAAGGCAACAATGGATATCGCACAGTATGCAAAAGACAGGGGCACCATCTGTCTGTGGGTCACCATCTCCCCCTCGACGGCGTAGTAACAGGTAAGGAAAGTGGAGTTCTGGTAAAAGATGAACCAGATATTCGTTGACGCGTAGACGATAAATCCCGTGACCCAGGGATTAATGCCTGCCTGCAGGGCAAAGGGAACGAGCATAACCGTAAATATCGCCGTGGTGGCCGTAAAGGATACCAGTACAAACCGGATTGCATAGATCGCGAAACTCAAGACGACGATGAAGAGATAAATATTTGAGATCATCGGCTCAATCATGGGGCCGGCCGTCTGGGCAATCCATTTGTCGATTTTCAATGCAGGCAGAACACTCCCCAAGTTGATGATCATGCCGATAAAAATCATATTGTCCCATCCGATTCCCGACCGGAAATCCTGCCGGTCAAAAACCCTGCATGCCAGCAGAACGACAAGACCCACCAGGGCGATGACGGTGGCATTGATGCCGTGAAGCCGTTCGGTCATCCAGCAGAGGAGGGCCGCCATCAGGACTATGGCGGTGATTTTTTCATTGCGTTGCATCGGGCCGAGGGCCACCAATAACTTGGCTGCGTGATCCGGGAGAAGAGAATCTTTCTCCTTGGGCGTATATAAGAAAATGATGGCTATATAAGTGAGAACCAACACAACCGCTGACCAGGCAATGCTTGCCGTGAACCACATGGTCCAATTGAACTGGTCCTGGATATTCTGGGGCAAAAGGCCCCGCATCATGTAACCGATAAAAGACGCGCTGACAAACATGGGGCCCGTCAATACGAAGCCAAGATACATGGCTCCGTATAACCCGGCTGCTCCGCGGCCCTTTCGTTGATAACCCATGGCGTCGCTGATACCCATGCTGATAGGAGCCGCGATGGCTGCCTTGGCCGTCATGCTTGGAATCAAGGGGGCAATCATGGTTCCGGCACTAATGAGGGCCAGGACCTGGCCGTTGAAGGTGGTCGGGAAAATCTGCATGACCCGCAGAGAAATCCGTTTGAGCAGACCACTTTTCGATACGGCCACCCCCATGCCCATCGCGCCAATAAGAAGCCACCATGTCGTATCAGAAAACGTCGCAAAAGCCGTTTTGAACTGAACACATTGAAATAGTACCCATAATGTGCACATCGCGATTGCAATGACATAATCCGGAGCCACCTCGAATACCCAGCACGTAACAGCCCAAAGAAGGATGCCCAGCCCGTGCATGGCCTGCGGGGTTAAACCCTCGGGGGGCGTGATAAACGCTATCGTAATGCCCAAGATGACCCCCAAACACGATCCGATAATCTGCTTTTTCGACATTCTCGAATACCTCATTATTAGAATAGTTTGCAGCTTGTATGACGATGAACATCACGCGGGAAGGCATTCCCCTAACAGTAGACACCCATGTCAAGATGAGATTCCAAATGCTGTCCGGACTGAATAATCCCGCAGCAACCCATGGGGTATCTGCGGTTATTAAACCATCAGATCGAGCTTCGGTAAATTGAATCCTGAATGATTAAATTGCTAAAACCTTTAGAATTCGGCCTGATATTTACTTACAGAAAATTGATTTACGTGTAGCACAATAATGAAGGCGCTGCACCAAAATCCCCTTTTGCCCACATATTCTCCTCTTGTACCTTGCGAGGGTTATATATTCAACTTGGATACCTGATTTCTACCTGTCATCCTCGTCTCTAGATATTATTCCATAGTGAGCTGAAGCCGATCAATGTTCTTCCATATGGGTAGGTCTCGGCCAAAACGAATAGTCCCGTGTCTTGTTCTCATTCATATTCTCTATCCATCAGTTATTTTGAAGTTCTTTTTCTCCGTATCCTTCATGTGTACTTTCGCATGATCATTCTGCCCATAGGTTGACGGAATAACATCAATTGTGCTAGGGGCTATCCAATACATTGGATGGAACTGCACTCATAGCGGGGATCGAAATATTTTTGCGCAATGAAGAACTGACAGCAAGGGACAGAATTATTACATCCATATTTCAGATATCCAATCCTTTGATACAGCGAGTCGGTCTTGACGAGAGCCTACGATCCATTCTGATCAATGCTGAAAAAGCACTCGGCTTTTCTGCATCCAGCCCTTTTTCGATGAACGATGACAAGGTACATCTTGATTGTCGCATGGTGACGGGAGTCGGCGAAGAAAATAAAAAAGACTACAGCAAGCCCTTCCATCTGATTCACTATGACTGTATTGAAATGAGGGCATTGATGCATTTTTGACTTTTTTTCAACGACATCGCAACGAGAGATGGCTTATGGGACATGATCATTATTTGCAAAGGCTTTTTTATCCGCGGGCAGTTACCATTATAGGGGCGGGAGACAATCCGCTATTGATCAACGGACGGAGCCTCATGTTCATGCTCCGCCACAAAAGCACAGCCCGGATATACCCCGTCAACCCGAACCGGGACAGCGTCCAAGGAATCCCCTGTTACCACCGGATATCGGATATCCCGGAAGTTCCCGATGTCGCAGTGATCGTAGTGGGTAAGACATTGGTGCCGTCGACCCTCGAGGAATTGGGGCAGCTGGGGTGTCCCTTTGCCATCATCAACACCTCCGGATACGCGGAAACCGGAACCCAGGGAGTGAAAGATCAGGAGGAATTGGTGCGGATTGCGAGGCGTTACGGAATGCGACTTCTTGGCCCGAATTGTCTCGGGCTTGTTAATCTTCTCTCCCCGATCATCCTGTCCTGGTGCGCAACTCTTGAAAGAGAACCGGGCGACCTTTTACCGGGAGACGTTGCTATGATCTCACAAAGCGGTGCCATGCTTGGATCCATCTGGGACCGCGCGATGGGGTTGGGTTTGGGCTATTCCTATCTTCTGTCGTCGGGGAACGAAGCCGATCTGGGACTAGCCGATTTTATGGATTTTTTCGCCCAGGATGACAACACGCGCGTCGTAACGGGCTTTGTCGAGGCTTTACGGGACCCCGAGAAATTTCTGCGCGCCGTTGATCGGGGCCATTCAAACGGGAAAGCGGTCGTCCTTTACAAGGTGGGGAGAACGGCTGCAGGAAAACGGGCGGCCGCTTCTCACACCGGATCTCTCACGGGATCGGATGACACGTTTGACGCCATTTGCCGTGCTCATGGAATCGTCCGCGTGGACAGTCTGGATGCCCTGAACACCACGGCGCTTGCCTTGCGCTCGCAACCGCCGGCGAGGGGAGGCCGACTGGGAATATTCTCCTGTTCGGGGGGTGCGGCTGGTCTGATGGCCGATCAAATGCGCGGAAAAGGTCTTTCTGTTGCGCCGGTCAGCCGGAAATTCGAACAGGACATGACGGAAATCACAAATTTTCAGCCGCCTCATAATCCGCTGGATATCATTAAAGGACCCCTCCGATCGTTTGATGTTATCAGGGAGGCCATGAGAAGGTTCGCTCGCGAAGAGAATTTCGATCAAATTATCATATTGATGACCACCATGTATCTGCAGAAGATTGCGCCGAGACTGATGCTTGAAGGTCTCAGGGATAGACCTGAAAAGCCGGTACTGGCTTGCTGGCTCGGCGATAAAGTGGTCAAGCAACCCAGCCTGGAAATGAGAGAAGGCGGCATCGTTACCTATCATGATGTGGATTCCTGCCTGGATGCCGCGAGAGCGTTGACCATCATCGGCAGCCATCGCCGGCGCCTGGCAAGTGCGTTGCCTTATGTAGACCCCCCCAAAAATGCCCGGAAGCATGCACTGGAGATCATTGCGAGGTGCGAAAGACGGTTGGAAGAATCCTCTTCGAAAGCCATCCTGGCTCTTTATGGCTTTTCCGTTCCCAGAGGAAAGCTCGTCCGCACATTCAGGGAAGCCCGTGAGGTCGCAGATATGCTGGGATTTCCGGTCGTTGTGAAAGGGATGTCTCCTGAAGTCATCCACAAAACGGAAGCAAAGGCAATCTTCACGGGGATCGGAAATGAAAAAGACCTTGAAAGAACCTTTGATCAAGTCAGCGGGGTCATCGGGTCAAAAGAAAACGCCCGAGGGGTTCTCATTGAAGAGATGCTTCCCGAACCCGTTGCGGAGTTGATTATCGGATGCTCCTTTGAAGAGCCTTGTTTTCATAAAATCATTTTTGGTCTGGGGGGCATCTGGGTAGAGGCGTTGGAAGATATCAGTGTCAGGCTTGCCCCGATTTTGAGGGAAGATGCGGAAGAGATGATTTCTGAAATTCGCGGAAGAAAAATACTCGAAGGCATGCGAGGCAGGCCCCCTGCGGATAAAGAGGCTATTGTGTCAGCCCTGATTTCGCTGTCGACCATGATTATGGACCTGCACGATCAGATACAGGAAGTCGATGTGAATCCGCTCATGGTTTTTCAAAAAAATGCTGTCGTAGCGGATGCCGTCATCAGACTTCGGCCGACGGGAAACATCGGCGATTAGTGGATATGCAATTCACCGCGCCCGATGAATGTATTCTGAGCGATCTGGCGAGTGTCGGGTTGAAGCTGGCCCTGCCTTATTTCAGCTGCAAATACAGATTATGTTACGTATGGGTAGGTGAAATCTTCAGTTAAAACGTAATATCACATCGTCTCTCCTATTCAAGGGATGGTCGGAACAGATCATCCCTTTTCCATTGACATCACGTTGATATTCAAATACGGAAAGACAGGTTGAATCTCGATTCAGGGAAATGATTCAAGCTCCATGCACACGCATGCATCGATCGGAGAGATTCTTGGATGACACGGCTGGAAGAATTTTATGAGATCCTCAAAGACCCGGCTGCTTACGGCAGAAAGTTGAAGGGCGAAGGCCGCCGCAAGATCGTGGGGTATTTCTGTTCCTACACGCCCGAAGAGATCATCTACGCCGCCGGCGCTCATCACTTCAGGCTATTCGGCACGGGGGAGGCCGTCCACCTCGCTGACGCGCACTTTCAGGCTTACTGCTGCTCGCTCGTGCGGGGCGCCCTTGAAGGGGCCCTGGCGGGGCACCTCGGATTTCTCGATGGCGCCGTCTTTCCCCACACCTGCGATTCGATCCAGAGGCTCTCCGATGTGTGGCGCATGAACGTGAAGGGGCCCTTTCACCTCGATGTAGTGCTGCCCGTGAAGCTGGACACGGATAGCGCAAAGGCTTATATGTCAGACGTCCTTCACAAATTCAGGAGTGATTTGGAATCCCGGCTGAACATCACGATCGGCAAAGAAGCGATGCAGGATGCCATAAGAGTTTTCAACCGGATCAGGGGTTATCTTGGCAGGCTCTACGAGATCAAGGCCGAACACCCGGGGACCATCAGCGGAAGCGACCTTCACACGATTATCAAGGCCTCGATGATCATGAGCCGGGATCGCCTCCTGGAAATTCTGCCCGATATCGTCACGGATCTGGAGAAGAAAAAAGGGCAGGGGGATAAACCATCGGGAAAACGCCTTGTCATGACCGGCGGCATCTGCAACCACCCCGACATCTACCGGATCATCGAGGAGGCGGGCGGTGTCGTCGTGGGGGATGATTTCTGTACGGGCTCGAGATACTTCGAAGGCATTACGGAAATCAAGGATGATCCTGTTGCGGCGATTGCTGAACGGTACATGATCCGGCCTCCCTGCCCGGCAAAGCACGCAGGGCTCTTCACCAGAGCCGGTCACCTCGTGGACATCGTCCGGGAGAAGAGGGCGCAGGGTGTGGTCTTCTTCTTTCTCAAGTTCTGCGACCCTCACGCCTTTGACTATCCCTACCTGAAGGCAAGCCTGGACCGAGAGGAAATCCCCAGCATTATGGTCGAGGTGGAAGATCAGCTCCCGTCGGAAGGGCAGCTGCGGACGCGGTTTGAAACGTTCATCGAGATGCTGTAGGAACGAAAAAGAGGGATGGCGGAGAAAAAGACAGAATCCATGAACCTCGTTCAGGAGATCTTTCTCTACTTTCTTGCCGGGATCAGGAGGACTCTCCTTCGCTTCAAGAAGCGGAAGAAGATTAAGGAGATCTTGACGGTCTATTACATGGAGGCCAAGAGCGCGCGCATAAGCGGCAGGAAGGTGGCCTGGATCACGAGCGGCGGTCCCGTCGAGCCGCTCATCGCCATGGATGTCATCCCCGTCTATCCGGAGAACCACGGCGCCATGATCGGAGCAAGCAAGATGGGGACAGACCTCTGCGAAACATCGGAATCTATGGGGTACTCCACTGACCTTTGCTCCTACGCCCGGTCCGACATTGCCTGTGCCACTGTGAACGGCGGTCCCATCGGCGGGCTTCCGCGCCCCGACATGCTCGTCTGCTGCAACAATATCTGCGGGACGGTGCTCAAGTGGTACGAAGTGCAGGCCCGGTACTTCAACGTTCCCCTCTTCATATTCGATACGCCTTTCTGTCACACGGGGTTCAGCGAGGAGGTCAGGCGCTACGTCCGCAGGCAGCTGGATGAATACGTCCTCTTCCTGGAGGAGGCCTGCGGTAAAAAAATGGATCACGAGCGTCTTTCGAACGTGGGGAAGCTCTCCCTGGAAGCTCAGCGTCTCTGGCAGGCGGTGCTTGACACGACGGTCAACCGGCCCGCGCCCATGAGTGCCTTCGACGCCTTCTACCACCTGGCGCTGATCGTGACCCTCAGGGAGACGAGGGAAGCCGTCGATTATTACAGCCGGCTCCTGGAAAGGATGAATGACAGGGTCGCGAGGGGAATCGGTGCCATACCGGACGAGAAACATCGCCTTCTCTGGGACAACATCCCCATCTGGCACCGAACGCGGTGGCTGTCGGAGAAATTCGCCTCTCACAACGCCTGCCTGGTAGCCGATACTTACACCTCGGCCTGGTGCGGTTCGATGAAGTACATCGACGAAAACAACTTCTTCGATTCCATGGCCGAGGCCTATACGCGCATCTACCTCAACATCGGCGTGGATGAGATGGCGCGCATGGTGCTCGCCATGGTAGACAAGTACAACGTGGACGGCATCGTGATGCACTCGAATCGAAGCTGCAAGCCTTACTCCCTGGGCCAGTATGACATTGCGAAGATCGTCGAGAAGGAGCGGGGGATCCCATCGCTCATTATCGAGGCGGACATGGTGGATGAGCGGAGCTTTTCGGAAAGCCAGGTGGCCACGCGCATCGACGCTTTCATGGAGATGATCAAAGCGATGAGGCAGTGACAGGTGATTAGTGAATAGTGGTTAGAAAGATTATTCAATTCAAAACTCAAAACTCATAACTCAAAATTGGATCAGCCTGAGTGGTGAGATCGGGCCGCAGGCCCGAAACCTTACGCCCTAAGCCTTTAGCCCTGAGCCTGGCCCGCAGGGCCCTACAGATATGATCACAGCCGGAATCGACATAGGATCCATTTCCACCAAGGCAGCCGTTCTCTCGGACGGGAAGCTCCTCGGCACCCGCGTCATCTTCACCGGCTACCATGCGGAGGCTGCGGGGCGGACCGTTTTCGAAGAGCTTTTAACAGAGTTGGGGCTCGAGCGATCGGCCATCAGGCGGGTGATATCGACCGGGTACGGCAGAAACAGTGTCAAGTTCGTAGACAAAGCCGTAACGGAGATTACCTGCCATGGCGTGGGGGCGTTCTACCTGGACCCCGGAGCCCGCTCCATCATCGATATCGGCGGGCAGGACAGTAAAGTGATCGTTATCGATGAAAAGGGAAAAGTGAAAAACTTTGCCATGAATGACAAGTGCGCCGCCGGTACGGGCCGGTTCCTGGAAGTCATGGCCAGGGCCCTGGAAGTGGATCTCGGGGTATTTGGCAACCTGTCGCTTAAGGCCGGCAGCCCCTCGAGGATCAGCAGCCTCTGTACGGTCTTTGCCGAGTCGGAGGTCATTTCCCTCATATCCGGAGGCGAACACCGTGAAAACATTATTGCCGGTATACATGAGTCCATCGCAGCGAGGGTGGCGGCCATGGCAAACCGTGTGGGCGTGGTGCCGCCCCTGGTCATGACAGGAGGTGTGGCAAAAAATATGGGTGTCGTGAAGGCCCTGGAGAAAAAACTCGAGATGACCATCCGGGTTTCGGAATACGCGCAGGTCAACGGTGCCATCGGCGCAGCCGTCCTGGGAATGAGCATGAAGTAAACAAATTAGAGTATAATGGGGCTTTTCGTTAAGTGGACGTGGCCATGATCCGGATATCAATTATTGGTCTGATTGTTCAGTAAAAGATCATTACTGCGGAATCTATTCTTGGTAGATAGCGAATCACGGGCCAGAATGCCTTTTATTCTGAGCAGAGGGGTTCGGCGTAATAAAGAGCCATCCCGTCCCTGGGGTTTGAAATCCTGATGATCAAGGGCATCCCGATATAGAGTCCCCCTGCTGTTTCTCCAGATATTTTTGCCGTGATCCTTCCCACCCCTTCAGCAAGATCAACTAATCCCAGAAGAAAAGGAGTATCGAACTCAGGCAGGGAGAAAAAAAGTTCTGTCCAGCTGTAAAGAAAACCTTTTCCGCTTAATTCCTCCCAGGCAAAGCTGTCTTTCAGGCATTCCGGACAATAAGCACGCGGAGGGAAAAAGAGTTCGCCGCAATCCTCGCACCGGGGGGCCAGGAATTTCCCCGTTCGCAATCCTTCCCAAAATTTTCTTGCCCCGGGGCTTTCAAGGTTTGTAGGCTTGAGGTAGTTCGGTTTAGAGGTCATTTTAATCCCTCCCAAAAATCATGACCAGGCCGTTATTCATCATTCCCCCTTCACAATGCATCAATCCCACCTTTGCATTTTTTACCTGGATGGACCCGGCTTCTCCGCGGAGCTGTCTGACAAGGTTAATCGTTTCGTACAAAGGGGTAGCAGCCCAGGGGTGTCCCCGGGAAGTAAGTCCTCCGTCGGTGTTGATGGGGATTCTTCCGTTTATTTCCGTCTCTCCACTGCGAATGGCTTTTACCATCTCTCCGTCCTGATACCAGCCAATATCCTCGGGGATGATCAGCTCGTGGGAACTGAATGGGGCATAAATCTCAGCCACATCCACTTTGTTCGGCTTGATCCCTGCGAACTGAAAAGCTCTTTTTGCTGCTTCTCGTGTTGCCGTAAAATGGCTTATGGACTTTCGGCAGTCATCAGTGGGGATGACGCAGGAGTTATCATGGTAAAGACCCCAACCCAGAAGGTAAACAGGATGGGGAGAAAGGTCTCGGGCAAATTCCTCGGAGGCGACCACAATGGCTGCGGCGCCATCCAAAGAAGCCGCTGAATCGAGCAGTTTGATGGGTGACGCGAGAGATCGGGAGTTGAGCACCTCATCTACGGTTATGGGTTTTGTGAAGGCGGCCACCGGACTGCCCGCTGCGTTTTTGCGGTTCCGAACAGCAGCCAGGGCGAAGTCTTTTTCTGTCGCTCCGGTCTCGTGCATATAGCGACGCGCCGAAAGGGCATAAGCCCAGATGATCCCGTAAGCTGCATAGGGTTGTAGGGCGGTGGGCTCAATCATCGACCATCCTTGTCCCTGGGAGAGATTTTTGAACCAGCCGATGGAGGCCTCACGCACTGCACCATAACAAAGAGCGATTTTGATGCGTCCAGCTTGAATTTCGTCGGCAGCATATTTCAAAGTGAGCCCGCCGGCGATGGCTCCGCAACAAATTTCGGCCATGGATTTAGGCGAGATGCGTAAATACTCACAGAGAAGGTTGGTTTGTAAACCTATGTTTCCCTGTAAATCCGGAGTGGTGAAGAGGCCCTCTATCTGTTTCGTCGTTATTTGAGCATCTTTCAGGGCATCGCGGATGGCTTGCAGTGCTAGTTCGCTCTCTTGCCTTTCTGGATATCTTCCGACTTTCACCGCTCCGCAGCCAATAATCGCTACGCGTTTATTTTGTCTCGAAGTCACTTTCGTTTTTCTCCTTAGAAATTCCTGCAGAATTATATGGACCGAGAAACGCCGGGTGAAACCTGCTCTGCAGGCCCTCCTCAAATCATCCTTCAAAATCTCAGTTTAGGAAATTTATCATTCTCCTATCCTGGGATATTCTTCAGTACTTCTTCGCTGCGATAATCAAGGCGGGGACTAGGAAGCCTGTGTCGGACTGGAGATTCCAGCAACCTCTAGGGGAGACCGTGCCATTTTGGATGATCAGATGGAAGGATGGAACGCATCCAAAAACATCCCCTGAGCTAAATCCTATGTTTGATGATAGTTCTTTTTTTGCTCGTGGAAATATAGGTGAAAGGATGTTATGTGTCAAGGGCAAATGACTGAAAAAATATGTTATGTACCGCTGTCGTGAAGGTCCTGGAGAAGAAACTCGGGATGACCATCTGGGTCTCGGAATACGCACAGGTCAACGGTGCCATCGGCGCCGCCGTTCTGGCCGAAGGATTGAAGTAAAAAGATACGGTGGATCTGTCATCCGAAAAAAACCACAAGAAAGGAGCAAGAAAATAATGAAAGAGCAACAGGCGAGCAGCGCCATTGTGAAAGACATCGAAAGTCATCTGCGGTTGAAGACATTTCCCGTCGGGTTTAAGTTCCTGACGAGCAAGGGGGACCTCGGAAAAGTTGAGAAGGTGCGACGTCCCAAGAAATACAGCACCGCCTGCCAGCTCATCACAATGGCCCGCACCTTCGGGTGGACCTTCGGTACGACTGGCGCGGAACTCATGCCCATATGTTCGAACGTCCTGGGGTTTCTTGACGCGCCCCCGAAACTCAAGGACGGCACCCTCCGAAATGTGGCATGGTGCAGGACAAAGGAAGACGCCAAAAAATTCGAAGATGCGATTCCCCGCATCCCCCTGGGAAAATTCGAAGCCGTTCTCATGGGACCTGCGACAACAGGCCTTTTTGAACCTGATTTCGTGCTTTTCTACGCCAACCCGGCGCAGATCATCCTGATGATCAACGCCCTTCAGTTCGAAGATTACGAGCGGTTCGTCTTCTACTGTGTGGGGGAATCTTCGTGCTCTGATTCCATCGCACAGTGCTACCTCAGCGGGAAACCGGCGGTGGGCATACCCTGTTTCGGGGAGAGAAGATTCGGCAGTGCTCAGGATGATGAAATGGTCATGGCTGTCCCGGGTCCCATGCTGGAAAAACTCCGGCGTAACCTTGTGGAACTCTCGAAAAGGGGTGTCCGGTACCCGATTACGTTCTACGGGCCCCAAATGGATCCATGCTCCGGCATCCCCCCCGTCTATCTCGAGTATCTCGAAATGACGGACCAGCTTACTTCAACGAAAAAATAAAGAGAGGTTATTATGGCAGCTAAGAAACGTTTTACGGTGAAAGAAGCAAAAAAAGTGGGGGAAACCCTGGGAATTGACTGGAGCCAATACGATGTCGAGCAGTTCAGGATGGGCATGGATGTCGAGCTGGAGCACGGGAAAAGGGATGCCCTTACGAACGTAACCAGCGATGATCCCATCCTGACCGGCAAAATTGCCCTGGCGCATCTGAATGAATTTCCGGATTATTACACTCGACTCAAGAGGCTGGAGCAGCAGGCAGAAAGGGCACTTGAGAAGAAGTCTCGGAAGGGCAAATACTCTGTCAGGAGTAGATCAAAATGAAAAAAGGAAAAAAAGTACTCGTTTTGCTGGGAAGTCCGAGAAGGAAAGGAAACAGCGCCATCCTGGCGGAAAAGATTGCAGAAGGTGCGAAGTCGAAAGGGGTGAGCGTAAAGACCGTTTTTCTCCAGGGTTTGAACATCGCACCCTGCACGGCCTGCTATGCCTGCCAGAAACCGAAAAGCAAAGGTTGCTCCATCGATGATGATATGCAGCCCATCTACCGTGCGATGCTGGAGGCCGGCGCGTGGGTTATCGCAAGCCCCGTCTACTGGTTCACCCTGTCGGCCCAGATGAAGATCTGGATGGATCGTTGCCTGGCCTTTCCGGCCTATGGAAAGGACCCTTTCGAGGGGAAGCGGATCGCCATTGCCATGGCCTATGGCGGTGAGGACCCCTTCGACTCGGGGTGTGTCAACGCCCTGCGCACCTTCCAGGACGCCTACAGCTATGTGGGCGCAAAAATCGTGGGCATGGTTTACGGCAGTGCCATGGAGCCCGGCGACATCAAATCAGACAGGTCTCTCATGCGGGAGGCAAAAGAGCTGGGAAGAAAGCTTGCCGGTAATAAGGGCTGAGGGAGCTCTTGCCCTTTATATCTCGTTGCGTTCCTCTTCCGAGCGGATGAAATGGAGGCTGGGAATGAAGACGGAGACCGATTTCAGTTTCGAAAATTGGTTCGTGGATGCGATGATGAATTTTGCGCCCGACCCGGATCGGGTGCAGGTGGACGGTGCGCCAAGGGATATGACCGATTTCGCATCGAACAAGGCTTTTTCAATCAGTTTCGCCTCGGGCGTGATGCCGGGCCCTTTCGGGATGGCAACGATCCTTCCGGAACTTGCCGCCGTCACGAAAATCCAGATGGACCTCATCTACAAGATATCAAAGTATCACGATAAAATCGGCAAAGTGAACCGCGCGCTCATCCTCTGTATATTTGCCAGCGCCCTGGGCGTAACGGCCGGGCGCATTCTGGCGCAGAAGATTGGCAGCCGGATGATCATCAAGGCTCTGAGCACCCAGGCGGCGCAGAAAATCGCAGGCGCCATCGGCACCCGGATCGGCTCCGCCGTCGTTCAGAGGAGCGTCGGCCGCTGGCTCTCATTTGCAACGGCTCCTGTCTTTGCTTATTTCTCCAAGAAGATGACGGAAAAAATCGGTCAGTATGCAGACGAACTGCTGAGCCAGGATATCGAAATCGAGCAGTCCGGAACATAAATAACGACCGAGAGCGGCAGTCTATCGAACATTCGCAAGGATCGCCGTGTCGATTTTGATAGGCTTCCCTCTCTTTCCCCTTGAAAACGGCATCTGCTCTTACAGTCGTCGCCATAAAGTCAGCGCTCACCTGATGCAGAGCCCTGAGGCCTGATTGAGAGGCCGCCATCCGACAATAGGGTATGCCGTTTTCGACCACGAATAGGTGACTGATCGGTCCTTAACAAGAGACCCAGGAACGACCCCTGCAGGATTACTCTACTTCGGGGTTTACAGCCTTTTTCATAGGTGACCCCGTAGATGAACGAGCGCTCGAGCGATGACGACTCATTTCTGTCGCCGCATCTTGATCTCGGCACAGGTCCAGGACAGTCTGTTACCACCACGCCAAAAAATGAATAGCCCGGCGAAGATCAGACCAATGCCTGCTAATGTGCTCCCATTATTTGTCCAGATAATTCCTAAGGAAAACATGAAGGCCGCTACGAAGAGACCTAAAACAGCCAGGACCATATTGAAGATAAGCTGTCTGGGTGTCGGAGATTT
This sequence comes from Deltaproteobacteria bacterium, assembly GCA_026388445.1. Lineage (GTDB taxonomy): Bacteria > Desulfobacterota > Syntrophia > Syntrophales > UBA2192 > JAPLJU01. Next base: position 5,349 of record JAPLJU010000243.1, on the reverse strand, counting down.
CTCGAGAGAGGCAGACGGTTGAGCCACTGCGCTCCGCACGCTCGCACTGTCTCGTGGTTGGGAAGCTCTTTTTTTTGTCATCTTTCCTCTCCCCTTCGTCTAAATGGGTAAACCGATAGTCGTACAGTTTCGTTCGAATATCAAATAGTAAATTTCTGGACAATTCATATTTGGAAGGCAACGAGGGAGCCATCGCTTGTGGATTAAAAGTGATAAGGCAGGGCTTGTACATAAGCCCTGCCTTACAAGACTGCCATTGAATAACAAAAAATAGGTTATTCGCAACTTATCTCAAGAATTTGTCAATCAATCAACCATCCCGTCAGCACTAATGTGCATGTTCTGCATGCTCGTAGAATGGCCACTTGTGGAAGAACCACTCGTTCCACAGAAGAGGAACGATCCACCAGAAGTTCCATACCAGGGATTCTCCGTGATAGAACCTGTGGCCAAGATTATCCGGCGACATGTGATGGTTTCCAAGTGCCCAGTGCCCGAAGTTCCCATAATAGTAAATCCAGTAAAGTATCACGGTAAAGAACAGAACTCCGATCGTGCGGACCCAGAACGCCACCCAGCTGTCCACGTCTTTAACGCCGCAACGGTCATCAAAATAGTGATGCCAGGCCAGGAAGGGAATCAGGGTAAAACCGGCGATCTCGGCGGAGTGCAGCCACAGGAACCTGTTCCACTCTGACGCGCCCTTTGCCGCCATGATCTCAGCGTAGAGATCGGGGGGCATCCACATGGGGATGATATTGATGCATATCAGCGCCAGGATGTACGCGCCGACAAAGCTCAATCCCATATAGATGAAACCCTTGGCGGGCTGGGCAATTTTAAGCAGCCCGAATGGCTTCATGCGCCAGACATTCGGGAACATGAAGAGAATGATGATCGCCCATTCCCACCAGCCGAAGACCCAGTGAAGATGAGGCGTCCCTCCAATGGCTGCCCACCAGGGCAGGCTCAGCGAAGGAGACCCCTTCAGAGCGAGACCCATAAACGGGACGACGAGAATTACGTAACCGAACAGCTCGAACATGGATGCCCATCCAATCTCTGCAAAACCTGCGGCCGGCTGTTTGAGGTCACTCGGCCGGATGGGCCATTTCCCGAAAAAGATGGTGACAACGGGATAGAGGTAGAACCCCATCAGAACGAAACCGACAATAGCAGCCTGGGCCAAAAAACCCTTTTGACCCACGGCTTCAAGACCGTACCAACTCAGGAAATTGAACCCTATCCCCAGGATCCGGTAAAAAACAACATCGATGACAAACCAGGTAAGAACCACATTCACAATGGTTTCTGTAATACCACGCGCGGGCTGCTTCATGTCCTGGAAAGGCCAGTCCCCGAGAAACATGTGCTGCCACAGGGCAACCAGAATCATAATTGCAAGGAACATGACAAAGGGATAAGGGAACCATCCAACGGGCCCCCTTGGATCACTGAAGATATACCATGTTAACAATGCAATAAGAAGAAATGCCACATTAGAGATGATTCCGGTAAGGGGTTGCCCCCAACGAGGTTTCAATACTCCAGCCATAATTGCCTCCTTTTTTCGCTTAATATGAAACAGGGTTATGAATGGATATGCACTTATACCTCTCTATGATTTTTTTCTCACCTCCCTTCCGCAGCTTTTAGACATGCCTGTTTATGACAGACATTTCTTGATAAAACAGTTGTGGATGAAAATGACGGAACTCGCGTGACGCGACGAAAGAATTTTCCCCCCGTGGTTAAGTGCTTTTGGATTGGGATCTCAGATATGTTCCGAAAGCGACACTCCCAATCGTTGAGTAGCAGATGAGAACCCCTTTGTCAAGATGAAAAAGCTCTTCCGGGTCTATAAAGACGGGCATCGGGAAGGATTAGGGAAGGTAATAAAAAAGTAGTAGATTCGGGGTAATACGTGTGTTCAGGTCGACCATGTTCGAGTGCAGCCGACCACGCTTGAGGTTACGAATATGATCCTCTTCAAAATCAGCTGCTTGTGTCGAATTTCGCTTTCCAGGCCAGCCTTGAAACCTTTTTGACTTGAAGACTCAGGGGGTGATCAACGTTCCCAGGAGCCAGACGAGCAAGGCAAAGACACCGTATTTCTGTTTCTCGGGGAGCTTGAAAATGGCGTTCCAGGGCGTCATATGGCCTGCCTTCCCGGTCTCGACGATCTCCGGCCCCCTTTTTTTGTTTTTACCCAGTACGAATACCCCCCGTTTTATGTGGGCTTTTTTCGGTGAAGAACGCCGGATAACCTCCCGGCGGTCGTTCCCTCAGCCTTTTTTTAATTCATAAAGGAAAACTTTGTTGAGGAGGCATACCGGTCCGCAATCCCGAGGCGACTCATCTTGTAATTTCTTCTCTCCGAGTAGGAGGGATACCGTTCCGGCAAAGAGAGGATTGCGATGCATCCCCTCGTAGTAACGGGGCGTGTCGACAGGCATGATGCAGGCCCAGCAGCTTCTTCCCCGGTTGAAGTTCATCCGGGAGTTATCCAGGACGCCCGCTTCGTGGAGCGTGAAGGCGTCCTCGCAGTATGATCGGGTTACGTAAAATGCAAAACCCCGCTCACACGGGTGTGGCGGGGTTTTTTTAGCGTTTCATGGCTTTCCCCGAACAATCGGAAATATCATTCCAGTCTTCAGTGGCCCGCGGAGAGCACGTATCAGTGAGCGGTCAGCAGTAAATGTCGATGAGGCGGGGTCCCGGTGGTTGGGCTTTCGCTTTGCCCCTGTAACCGGAAAGGATCCGGTCTTTCAGGAAAAGGATCTTCCTGTTGAATGCCCGTCGTTCGATTCCCTGATAAAGGCTTCTTTCTCTCCTGATAGCCAGGAGTGTTTTCCCGACCCACCTGCCCTCGGACGGGCGGTAAAGCTCCCGGATCTTCTTCAAAGATATCAGCTCGTTCAGGGTCATGTCATCAACGTATTCCTCCCTGTTGGACGGATACCTGATCTTGACGAGATTGTGAGCCTCTCTCACAGGATGTCCCCCCTCCCCGGTGTCTACATAGACTATAAAAGGGAAAAGATTCGGAAACAATACGACGAATTCATGATTTTATATACGAAAAAGGGATTAAGAAACGGCAGCGGCGATGGTTCAAGAAAGTGGTCGGTGACAGGTCATGAGTGTGAGAAGGGTATCTGAATAAGAAAACCGCCCGGCTCGCCGGACGGTTTTCTTATTTCTGGTGTCCCCACGGGGATTCGAACCCCGGTTACCGGCGTGAAAGGCCGTAAAAGAGCGTATTCCACCGTATTTTCGAGTGAAAAAAGGCCGTTAAAATCCGTTTTCGGATATCAAAAGCCGTTTAAAAAGCCGTCTATTATTTTTAATCACCGAACAACAGTAAGCCCTACTCTCCGATGGTTGAGACACGTCAGATAGTAGGGCTTCGTTGTTTTCAAAAGAAGTACTTATCGGAGCCTTAATATGAAGACAAAAATAAAAAGCAAAAATGGCCCAAAACTCATTCATCTAAACCGCCGAAGGGCAATCCATGAACGATGCCTCAACTGCTCGTCATGGCATCCCAAGGAGGTGTCGAACTGCGGTTTCGATGAATGCCCCTTACACCCCTTCAGGACGGGGAGGGGGAAACAGGGTTCGAAAGCGAGGGGTAAGGCCATCCGGGAATACTGTGCCTGGTGCATGAATGGCCACAAGGGGGAGGTCAAAAAATGCCCTTCGGGGGATTGTCCCCTCTTTATTTTCCGAAAAGGGGGGATCGACTGGGTAGTAGAACCTGCTTATTTCAAGAAATTTACTCGTATAGAGGGCATTTTTTTGAAAAAGGCTTCGGGGAACAGGTAATCCCCGCTTTCGGATAAGTTCTAATAAAAAACACTCGTATAAGGAGATTTTTCAAAACTAAAAATCCGGGGACGCCCTCTGCAGAGGGTCAAGGGGTGGGAGCCCGAATGTCCCATCCCAGTTCCCGGAACTAGCCTATTCGGGAGGTGAAAAATGAGAAAAGCGGACTGCATCTTAAAACATCTGAATGACTCAATTGAGACCATAATACTTTACCGGATCAGTGAGGATATCAATGGCATTCGACGAGAAGACCCATATTTTGATGACAATTCGAAATTGGTAATAAAGGCCCTGATACATAAAGTGGTCTTATCGAGTCCTGCTGGGGAATTCTCTAAATATATAAACGAAACAAGGATAAGGATGTGGGTCGACGCAATAATAAAGATGTGGGGGCATTTTCACCCGGATGAGCATTTCAGACCATCCGAAAGGAGGCCGGGCTATACGGAAAAATGGATAAAACAATTAAAGGATTTCTTAATCATAATATTTACGAATCCCAATCCCACAGCACTATATCTACCCCGATTCATCATTGAGATTCATACTAGAGAGAGTGTCACAGTAAAAAAAATGAAAGATTTTTTAAGACAAATAGGCGTGTCTTTAGGTGATTGGAGGGTATCCTCAGTCGATTACACAATTGACCTTTACTGTTATGGTCCCAGAGAGGCAAAAAACCTTTTCTGGATTTTGAGACGATATCTCTATATCCCTTACCAGCGAAAGGCAAGAACCTATGGGGAGAATATGGCGGCCTGGGGAGACAAAACAAGAATGTCCACCGCATATAGGGCTTCAGGTGTAAAAATATACGAGAGGGGTCCAGACAACAAGAAAACAAAGGGGCATTGGTCGTCGGATGATTTGGATCGGGTTAGGCTTGAATATACGGCACGAAGGCCTATCCTCCTTAAAAACGATATTTCAACAGTGAGAGATCTGATTGAGCACCCGAGATTTTATGACATTAATAACGACCGTTATAAATTCAGATGCTTCGTCCAGTCAGATAAATTACCGCACCACTGGGAGGATTACACCATTGAGGATGAGAATGGCAACGTTGGTTGCTTTCAACTGGAACTGAATCACTACAGGAAGGAAATAAAAAACATTGCCCAGTACGTTGCCGACGTTGAGCCTTTCGATGCATTGAAAAAAGAGTTGATGAATGTGTCGGCAGAATTCGATGACGAATGGACCAACTCGTAATTCTACCCTCTAGAGGGGGGTATATTATAAGTAATAAGTATATATCCTGTATATAGATACCATGTGTCTGATCATAATTGATTCATAACTAAGGCTATATATTTTTTTGATAGATGTGACTATGGGCCTCTATTGTTTTACAGACACTGTTATATTAAGTCCCGAGTTCAATAAGCAAGTGCAACACTTTCGGTTTTTAGGCTTCCGCATTATGATTGCGGATCATGCCAAAAACCTACAAACAGCTAAGCGCGAATGAACGAGATATTCTCGCAGTCCTCAAAAGCAGAGGCAAATCGT
>JAPLJU010000264.1 GCA_026388445.1 Deltaproteobacteria bacterium | reverse complement strand
GGTGTGCCGACGAAGATCGAGGCAGGCAAGGTCACGGAAACCGTCCACCTCATCAACTGGACAAAGCCGGAGAAAAACGACTTCGCCATCGCCGAAGAAGTCACTCTTCGCGGCAACCACGAGCGGCGGCCTGACCTCGTGCTCTATGTCAACGGCATCGCCATCGGCGTGCTGGAGTTGAAGAACAGTCGCATCAGTATTGGCGACGGTATCCGACAGAATCTCTCGAACCAGCGCCCCGAGTTCAACGAATGGTTCTTCAGCACAGTGCAGTTCATTTTCGCGGGCAACGATTCGGAGGGGTTGCAATACGGCACCATCGGCACACCTGAAAAGTATTTTCTCAAGTGGAAAGAGGACGAAGAAGACGACAGCCGCTTCAAGCTGGACAAATATCTGCTGAAGATGTGTCGCAAAGACCGACTGATCGAACTGATGCATGACTTCATACTCTTCGACGGCGGCGTGAAGAAGCTGCCGCGTGTGCATCAGTATTTCGGCATCAAGGCGGCCCAGCAGCATGTGCGTGAATACAAGAGCGGCATTATCTGGCATACACAGGGGAGTGGCAAGAGCATCGTCATGGTATTTCTGGCCAAGTGGATTCTAGAGAATAACCCCAACGTCCGCGTGGCCATTATCACCGACCGCGACGAGCTAGACAAGCAGATCGAGCGAGTATTCAACGAAGCAGGAGAGCCCATCAAGCGCACCAGCAGCGGCCGCGACCTGATGAGCCAGCTCGGCCAGGCAAAACCGCGCCTTCTCTGCTCTCTGATTCATAAGTTTGGCCGAAAGGACATTGATGACTTCGACGCATTCATCAAGGACCTTGAATCTCAACCGACCAAGACCATGGGCGAGGTTTTCGTTTTTGTGGACGAATGTCACCGCACCCAGAGCGGCAAGATGCACCGGGCAATGAAGGCGATGATGCCGAACGCGGTTTTCATCGGCTTCACAGGCACGCCACTGCTGATGAAGGACAAAAAAACTACCCTGGAAGTCTTCGGCAGCTACATCCACACCTACAAGTTCAATGAGGCTGTCGAAGACGGGGTGGTGCTCGACCTCGTTTATGAGGCGCGGGACATCGACCAGCATCTCGGCTCCCAGGCCAAGATTGATGCGTGGTTCGAGGCCAAAACCAAGGGGCTCAACGACTGGCAAAAGGAAGAGTTGAAGAAGCAATGGGGCACGATGCAGAAGGTGCTCAGTTCCAAGTCCCGCATGGATCGGGTAGTGAGCGACATCGTCTTCGATTTCAGCGTGAAGCCGCGCCTTTCCAGTGAGCGCGGCAATGCTTTGCTTGTGTCGTCTAGCATCTACGAGGCGTGCAGGTATTTCACTCTGTTCCACAAGACGCCATTCAAGAGCAGGTGCGCCGTAGTTACCTCTTACAACCCGCAAGCGCAGGACGTGACGAAGGAGGATACCGGCGCAAACACCGAAACAGAGAAAGAGTTCATCTACAACACATACACTGAACTACTCAAAAACGTGGAAGCCAAACCGGGGATGACCAAGACGGAGACCTATGAAGAGCAGGCCAAAACCCAGTTTATCAAGGAGCCGGCAAATATGAAGCTACTCGTGGTGGTGGACAAACTGCTTACTGGGTTCGACGCACCGCCCTGCACATATCTTTACATCGACAAATCCATGCAGGATCACGGACTATTCCAGGCGATATGCCGACCTAATCGTTTAGACGGCGAAGATAAAGAATTTGGCTACATCGTCGATTACAAGGATCTATTCAAAAAGGTCGAGAACGCGATTGCAGTATATACCTCCGAGCTAGATCACAGCGCCGGCGGCGCCGATCCGGAGGTACTAATTCAGGATCGCCTAACAAAAAGCAAAGAACGGCTGGATCAGACACTGGAAGCCCTCACGCTACTTTGCGAGCCGGTCGAGCCGCCTAAGGGAGAGTTGGAACACATTCATTACTTCTGCGGAAACACGGAGATATCTACAGACTTGCGAGAACGGGAAACGCAGCGGGCCGCTCTCTACAAAGCAACCGTTGCCCTGGTGAGGGCCTACGCCAACATCGCCGATGAACTGGAGGCTGCCGGCTACAGCAAGGTCGACATCACCCGCATCAAGCAGCAGATTGATTACTACCTGAACGTTCGTGAGATCATCCGCAAGGCAAGCGGCGAGAGCCTCGACCTGAAAGCCTATGAGGCCGACATGCGCCACCTCATCGACACATACATAGAAGCGGACGAGCCCAGGAAGATTTCGCCCTTCGACAACCTGACCCTGCTGGAGCTGATCGTGAAGACCGGCATCGCCAAAGCTATAGCAACTCAGCTTGGCGGGCTGAAAGGCAATAAAAACGCCGTGGCGGAAACCATCGAGAACAACGTCCGCAGCAGAATTTTTAAAGAACACCTGAACGACCCGGCCTACTATGACAAAATGTCGGCCCTGCTGGATGAGATCATTGCTGCCAGGAAAGCCGAAGCAGTCAAGTATGAGGAATACCTGAGGAGAATTGCCGAACTGGTGAAGAGGGTGGAGACCGGGCAGGCGGAAGAGACGCCGGAAGAGCTAAACACGCCAGGGAAGCGGGCCCTTTACAACAACCTCAAGAAGCCTGAAAAGAAGACGTCAAAAGAAGGAGCGGCAGAGGGACTCTCTCCCTGGCAAGTATCCGGTGATCCGGTGTTGAAGCTTGCACTGAGGATTGATGATACCATAAAGAAGACGCGGCCCGATGGCTGGCGCGGTGTTCAGGCTCGCGAGCAGGTTATTAAAGCTGCCCTGTATGAGATTTTAGGAGAGGTGGCCGAGGTGGAGCGCAGCTTCATCAGCATCAAAGCGCAGAAAGAATACTGATGGGCAAAAGGATTCGAATTGGTGACATCGAAGCAGATGTCGTGTTGAAGAACATCAAGAACATACATCTCAGAGTTTATCCCCCAACCGTTAATGTCC
>JAPLJU010000293.1 GCA_026388445.1 Deltaproteobacteria bacterium | reverse complement strand
GCTGGGGGATGAGCGTCCCCAAAATGGAGGAGACGGCAATGACGATGAGCAGGACAACGGTCAGCCTGACGGATGTAAAGAAAGACCAGATCGCGTTTTTTCTGTCCGCAGCAGAATGCTTATTCCCTTTTCCCAAGTCGAGCCTCCAGCAGAGAAAACATTGGCTTTTTTATACCACAGAACGGACGCCGGGGAAAGCGTTCGCGCCATGAACTTCCCCTTCAGCACACGCAGAGGCACTCCTTTGAATCGCAAAAAGCCTCCAGGGCCATAGGTCACTTACAGCCCTGGAGGCTTGCGATATTGGCCTGGTGGCCATGGCCCCTGACATCGGTTTCAGGCGTCCCTCATTGGCCACGACAACGCCATCAGGATCGGTTGAATGCTTATTTCTTCTTTGCCGCCGCCTTTCTTCCCGCGGCCGCCTGTTTTCCGGCAATTCGACCCATGACGAGACAATTCGCCAGGGAGCCCCCTCCGACATAATCATCGTAGAAGACACCCCCGGCGCATTCCCCGGAGGCGTAGAGACCCGGCATCACGCTGCCGTCCGCCTCGAGGACCTGGGCCTTTCCGTTGGTCTTGATACTCCCGAAGGTCAGCGTGATCCCGGGCACCAGCGGGTAAAAAGCGTAGAACTTGGGCGTTGCGATCTTATACGCCCATGCTACTTTCGGGGGAGTTGCGCCCAGCGCCTTTCCGTCTTTTACCTCGTTATTGAATTCGGTGATCGTTTTCACCAGTTGCGCCGGTGGAACTCCAATTTTGCCGGCGAGTGCCTCGAGGCTATCCGCCTCGATCACCTCCAGTCCCAGGCCCTGAAACTGTTTGACGGCCGTACTGGCACCGGGCTGCTTCTTGATTTCCTCGTCAAAAATGAGGGCGATCGTCTGCCCCGGCTGTTTCATGGTCGCTTTACCGTTCGAGACGTACCCCTTCGATTCATCGACGTAGCGTTTTCCGTCCCTGTTGATGCCAAGACAGAGCGCCACAGCCGTGAAGGGGTTTCCGGCCGATGTGTTCTTCGGACTCACGGCCCCGATGTGAAGCGCCGCGAGGCCGCCCATGCCCACGAGGCCCGCTCCCGCTTCTTGAGCCATCGCGTGACCATCTCCCGTCGCCCAGGTGACGCCTCTCACCATCATGTCATCTGCATCAGGGTCGACGAAAGCCTCGAGGTACTGCTTGTTGGCTGCATACCCGCCCGTGGCGATGACAACCGCATCCGCCATATAGTCTCTGAGACCCTTCGGCGTCATGGCCCTGACACCGACCACCTTGCCGCGGTCATCCATGATGAGCTGCTTGGCCTTCGTATCGTAGAAGATCTTTCCGCCCTTCTTGATGAAATTCCCCTTGAGCGTCTCCAGCATCTTGGGCATGCCCCTGAAGATCCCCGGCGGAGCCACCACGGCTTTCACGCGGTACCCGGCCATACCGATGGCAGGGGGATATTCAACGCCGAGCGACTTGAGCCAATCAACGCCCTCGAGGCTTTGATCGGCCAGAAGCCTCGTGATTTCAGGGTTTCCTTTGCCCATGTTTTTCTTCATGAAGTCTTCGTAGTATTCATCTTTCGCCTTCGGCGTATTGTCGGAGGGTATGGCGATCAAACCTCCCGCGAGTTTGGAGTTGCCGCCGTATTTGTCTGCCGGCATCTTGTCGATAATTACGCAATCGGCGCCATCCATTTTTGCCTGCAGCGCCGTGCAGAAGCCGGAAAGCCCGGTCCCGATGACCACCACATTGTGCTTCTCGCTCTTCGACGCTTTCGGGTAAAGAGCCGCGTTTGCAAAATCCAGTGTGCCCCCCACGGAAAGCACACCCGCGCCGACCCCCAGCCCCTGGAGGAATTGCCTCCTGCTGACCTTTAGTGATTTTTTTTCTTTCTCCATACAGACCTCCTGTCTTCTGTAAAGTATTTGTTATGGTGTTGCCTCCTCCCGATCAATTACGGAACCTTGAATACGAACTCCTCATGGCACGTCACGCAGGAGTTCTCGGACTTCTTATGGACATGATGGCAGGTCTCGCATTTCGTCTCTGCGGGAGGCTCATGGGGGGATGCATGAGGGTTGGGGGCCAGTTTCGACGTCTTTGAAATCAGCTTGGCCATATCCCCGTGACACTTCATGCACGTGGCCGTCGGCACCAGCTTTGCCGGCGGGATTTCCTGATGACATCCCTGGCAATTCAGACCTGCCTTCTGGTGTTTATCCGCCAGGAAAGCATTGCCGGCAGGATCCGCAGAATAGGACGAAGCCGCGAGCAGGAATACGGCCAGACCTATTAAAAAACAGAAACAAAAGAGTGAAAAACCTCGCAGGCACACTACCCGCTTCTTCAAAGGGTCTCCGGGATGATTCCGATGTCGCAAAGCATACATATTCATTACATGCGCCCCCTTGTCACAAAAGGAACATCACCCCGACCCGCGCCGGGTCACGCAAGAAAGATGGCCCATAGGATCAGAAAGGTCAGAGCCAGCCCGATGAAGAGGCTTCCGAGGCCAAAGGCCGCGGCGAAAAGCTCCGTCCAGACCCCCGGGTATTCGCACTTCATGGACTCCAGTCTCCCCTCGGCCATGATCCGCTCGTACTCCGAGGGCCGCTCCTTTCTGAGCTGGGTGAGACTGTAGCAGCCTGTGAATATGTTGGGCTCGAGGGGGAATTTCCCCGGGACGAGATGGTTGTGGAAAAAGTGCATGATAAAGATGAAGAGGGCCGCAAGCAGCGCTTCCTCGGAGTGTACCACGTAGGCCACGCCGACGAGCCACCCCGGCATGATGTACGAAGAAGCCTCGGGGAACCAGAGGATGAGCCCGGACACCCCGATCGCCGTCATCCCCCAGAAGACGGCGAAGAAGTCAAACTTCTCCCAGTAGGTCCAGCGATCGAATTTCGGCACAGGTCCGCGGTTGAAGAACCAGCGGAACATGCCCTTGATGTCCTCCCAGTCCTTCAGGTTGAAGAAGAGTGAATCCGGCCCGAAAAGCCGCCCGACCCAGCCCTTCACACCCTCACCCTTCGGGAAGAGAAACTTGTAGGACAGCCAGCAGGTGTAAAGGAAAAGCGCCCACAGAATGGCGGCGGCTGTTCGGTGGAGAACCCCTGCCGTTTCCACGCCCCCCAGCAGCCGGAATAGTTGCCGAGCCCAGACCGCGCCGCTGTATTTGAGCGGCATACCGGTCATCACAAGCGTCAGGAAGGAAATGATCAGAAGAACGTGCATGACCCGGTCCCGCGATGTGAACCGGCGCACGTGTGGGACCTCGTCACAACCGGGGATCAACGTCGACTCCGGCTCCTCCCTGTCCCCCTTTTCACACTCCTGCCAGTAGGCCCTTCTCCACCAGAGCAGGGTGTGAATGCCGAAGAAAATGAAGACCGAAGCGAGCAGTCCGACCATGAACAGGTAAGTAATGTCAAGGGCAATCTTTCCCTTGAAATCATGATAATCGGGGTGGGCTTCGTAATTCGCAAACCGGGGGTGCGCCCCCCTGTGACACTGCCCGCAGGTGGCCGCAAGGTTGCCCGGATGGACGGGAGAGCGCGTGTCTTCCCTTGGCAGGATGTTGTGACCCCCGTGGCAGTCTGGACAGCCGGCCACCTGTGCGGGGTATCCCACCCTCTGGACCTTCCCGTGGTAGGATTCTTCGTAGCTCTCGACAATATTCGGCCGGAGTTTGTTTCTTGCCACGAGTTCCGCACTCCCGTGGCAGGTCTTGCACCTGGCCGTGTAATACGCCCTCGCCCGTTCGACGGAGGCGCTCTCCCCGATATGAAAGGACGGGGTGTTGTGAACGCCGTGGCAGTCCGAACAGGTCGCCGAATCATTGTTTCCCCGCAGAACCGGTGCCGTGTGGCCCAGGTCGATATATGCCTCGCTGCTGTGACAGGCGATGCAACCTCTGGCTACGGCAACCTTGGGGTTTTCGGAATTCTTCTTCAGCGCGTGGATATTCCGGTGACAGTCCTGGCACTGGAAACTCTGATGAAGATAGTGCGCATCTTTTTTGAAGTCCTCCGCGATCTGCCCGTGACAGCTGCCGCAATTGATCAGGAGGGGCCTTTCCTCACCCGACGTATGACGCGCGATATTCCGGATGGTGTGGCAGCTTGAGCAGCCGTTGTTGCCGTGGACCGACGAGGGAAACTCGCCGCGATACACAAAAGATTCGTGACAGGAGACGCAATTGCGGCTCGTCCCCTGCGTCTGGCCTTGTGCCTCCCCCCGGAGAGCCGCGGCGATGAAAGCCCCGGCAAGAACGAGCAGGCACAACCTCAGAATTGCACATCTCTTCCAATGCCTGACCGCCGTCGTGCTCATGTCTTATCCCCCGACTTGCTCCCGGCCTGGTATTGCTCCCAGCGGTCCATGCCGCCAAGAAGCCTGACCACGTCTCCGAAGCCCTTTCTCACCAGGTAGGAAGCCGCCAGAAAGGACTGGGAGCCGTTCTGATCTACCACGCAAATACGCTGGTTCTGCGGGATATCCCCGTACCGCCTGTGAAGCTCATGCATGGGGATATTAACAGCCCCCCTGATGCGGCCCTGGCTGAAGACCTCTCTCGGGCGGATGTCCAGGATCAGGATGTTTTGTCTTTTAGCGAGCCACGAACCTGCCTCGGCCGGCCTGATGGAATAAACATCCTGGCGCGGAATTCTGTCCGGCGATTCCGTCCCGTAGCCGGCTTCCTTCCAGGCCACGATCCCCCCCTTTAGCGTGTACACCCGCTGATAGCCGAGTTTTCTTGCTTCCGCCGCCGCCAGGCAACTCCGGTAGCACCGCTCGCTTTCACAGTAAAAAACGACGGGCGCTTCCTTATCCCTCGCAAGCCGCCCGAGCTTCTCCCCCACCTCCTCGCAGGGCAGGCAAAGGGACCCGGGAATCCGGTGGTCCATGCACTCGATGTCGCTCATCGTGTTGATGAGTACAACACTCTCGGCCTCGGCCTTCACCATTCTGAAAAGACCCGTGGCCGGCAATTCGCCGGGGACCTCGTCGACTGGCTTTTCCGAAACACAGGCGGTCGCGAAAAAGAGCAGGATCAGCACGATGACCGCTTTCGGTATGTTACACATGAGGCAGTCCTTATTTATCCGGGCTGAAGGGTTTCCGCCGGCCAGCCCGGGGAGCTATTCGTAAGCCGGGACGGCCCGGAGTCCCCAATCGCTCATCTGGGGCTCCGCATTGGGCTCTTTCGGTGAGGGATAATCCTCCTTCAGGAATTTGCCGACGTTGCGGATTCTCATCTTCATGAAGAAAGCGGAGCTTTCTTCATGGCAGTCCGTGCATCCTTTCGCGCCCAGTGTTTTCCCGGTTTCCAGGGGGACGACATTGTGATGGACGGAATAAACAGCCGCTTTCGTGACTTTTGGGTCGGGGGTCGCGACAAGCTCCCCTTTTTTCAGCTCGTAAACCTGATCTGAGACGAAGACAACATTTTTGAAACCCATGTTCGCAAGGGTCCGGATCATCAGGCGGATATCTCCCGGTGTCGCAATCGTAGTCCTCTCCACGGTTTTTCCGTCCGTCGCTTTCACCCGGACGGTTGTAACACCCTTGAGGCCCTGGAAGGCCTGCCTGACGTACCTCGGGCTGATGGGGCGCACCTCTTTGTTTTCAAGCCGCTCTCCGAACCATTGGGTCACCTTGGGAACATAAGCGATGTACTGCTCCCCCTGAACCTTCCTGACCTCTGCCCGGGCAATCCACGGGCTCCACGGCGCCGACGCCTTTTTCACCAGATCCGCCGCCGAGAAGGTCGTCTCCAAGGCATCGGCCGTGTACCATGTCACGCCCAGAGTCCCCAGGTCGGCCAGATAACCTCCTTTTGCGGGCTGCTCAGTTGAATGGCAAGCGTTACAGTTCATGAAGTAGAAGTGGAAGGAGCCTTTTTTGAACTTCTCTTCATGGACCCTAGACGGGTTCCTGGCCTCTCTGGGCATAATGGCCCGCGTGGGTTTGTACTGGCCGTCGAGATGGCAGGCCGCGCAGGTCTTCATGCCGATGCCGTCCAGGTCGTTTCGCACCGTGTTCTCCGGGGCCCAGCCCTTCGCGATCTGATGCCTCAGGCGCTCGGCCGATGTTTGCCCCACAAGGCCGTGACAGTCGGTGCACTGAAGACCGGCCTTGATGTGGGCGTCCGATTCGGGCGTGTATATCGTCCCGGCCTTCCTGGCATTACTGTAAAGATGGCAGTTCAGGCAGTTCTTCAGGCCGACGTTCTTTCGCATCACACCCCCCTTGAGACGGCCATCGGTCAGAAAAAGATCACCGTTATCCCAGGCATACTGGACCACGGGCCTTTTCGCGAAATTCCATGTCCCCGCCATGAATTCCGGAGATTCAGGTCCCGCATGCGCGTTTTTATAAGTGAAAACGGCCCCCTTCACGGTCCCCAGGCCGGCGCCTGCCGTCGCGGCCCAGCGGTAGTTTCTTGCGCTCACCTGCTGGCTCCGCAGATCCATGCGGTAAGCAGGCATGTGGCAGATCATGCAGTCCGCCTCGATGACGCCGCTCTCCCGGAAATGGCTCTTCCTATCCGGTGCTGAGGTTGAGCTGAAGTCGCCGTCCAGGGGGTTTTTGTTATTTTTTTCTGCTTCCACGAGGTTCCTTGAAAGATCCGGCCGGCCATCCGTCCTTCGGCCATACTCCAGGGACCCGCCTCCGGGATGGGTCCATCCGCAGGCCGCGGAGATGACACCCTTTGCCGGGCTCAGCTTGCCACCCGCGCCGATCCAGTCGTAGGTGGAGAAATCGATTTGTTTTGCGTCCGAGTTGACCTTTCTGGCGACACGGCCTGAGTAGGAAGCGGGCGCACAACCTTTGCCGAATTGGCCGGGCCAGAGGATCCAGGGCCTCTCGGGACTGTACGCGTCGCTCATCTCGTCAAAGCCCTGCTGGAAGTGATAGCCCGAGGAGATGGCGGAATAACTGTGGCAGACGCCGCAGGTCATCCGGGGACTGTAAGGGTCGATGGCGTTTTTGAGAGGCGTGATGTTGTCACCAAGCTCGTTTTTCAACCAGACATCCCGGTGCTTCCAGCCGGCTGACTGGCCGAAAGCGGCACCCTGCAGGATAAAAAAAACGAAAAGCAGGAAAATCATGAAAGGACCCTGTCGCTTCATGACACCTCTCTTCAAGCGGAAGGAAGTACACTGAGGATTAAAAGACGTGAAGGAGCGAATCACCCGACACTGCATGGGACGCATGTCGGACCGTCTACTTATCGAGCAATGCGGAAAAGCCCCTGATCCATGCTCCTTACCGGGCCCGCCCCTGGGCGGGCCCGGTAAGAAAAATAGCAAACCAAGCTATCAGGGTGCACTGGGCGCCACGGTATCCTTCATCCACTCCATGGAGGAACCATCATACACTTTCACGTTTTTGTAGCCCAGGAGCTCATGCAGGGCGAACCACCAGTTCGTGCAGACCTTGCCGGTGTCGCAGTAGACGACAATTTCCCGGGAGAGATCGGCCCCCACAATAGGCTTGGCGGCTGCCTCGATATCTGCCTTGTTCTTGTATGTGCCATCCGGGTTGTAGAGAAGGCCCGGAGGCAGGTTCACGGCACCTTTGATTCGACCCATTTTGGGGACAAAGTCCAGTTTCTTCTCCCCTTTGTAGAACTCCGGTGCCCGGACGTCGGCGATCAGCGCCTTGTCGAGGGCGCCCATGACATAATCCTTGTTTACAATGAACTGCTTGTTGAACTTACCTTTGTAGGGCTTCGCTTTCGGCTTTACAGCTACAGTCGAGACGGCTTTTTTCTCCGCTACCCATTTGTCGTATCCGCCGTCGAGAACCGCCACGTTCTGCAGGCCGGCGTATCTCAGCGTAAAGGCTACCCGGGTTACGTCCGTGCGTTCCGGCATCGTCTGGTTCTTCCCGGCGACAATGACCCACGACTGCGGTTGGATACCGGCGGCAGAGATCACATCACGGAGGTCATCGTCCGCAGGGAGCTCGTTGAGCAGATCGCCTCTCTTGATGGCCCATGACCCGTAAAAGACGTTGACAGCACCGGGAATATGACCGGCAGCGTATTCCTCCGGTTTCCGGACATCGACGATGACGACCTTCGGGCTCTTAAGGCTCTTCTCCAGCCAGCCCGTCGACTCGAAGGGCGCGATGTCCCTCGCGGCGGCGGCGGCAGGCAGAAGAAGCATCATGATCATCCACACGGCTACAACAAATTTTAATCCTCTCATAGTATCCTCCTATCTTTGAATTGGAATTGCCTTGGGGGAATGGATTAGACCCTCATTCGCCTTTGATCCGTTTGGAATAAGCGTTTCTTTTGTCAGGAAGTTCTTTTTCTCGACGTGACAGGCGTCACAGTTGCGGGTCCGATCCGTCCGCTTTTTGATGTTGTGAACGGGAGCGTTCCAGTAGTTCGGTAACTGGTCAAAGTTCTCCATTTTGATCCCCGCTTTCGCAAAGGTGTCCCTCACCGTCGGGATGAGCCTCAGGGTGGTTACCTCCTTCATGTTTCTGGGGTTTTTCCCGAGGATGAAGCCGGGCTTCGATGTGGAACCGGTGCCGAGGTGACAGTCGTAGCATTGCCGGTACTCCCCCGAGGAGTGGCATCCGTAGCAACTTACCTTCCCCTGGTGTTTCTCATGGGCAATCCTGGTCGTCATCTTGTATTCTTTCTGACTGCCGAACTTATGGCAATTTTGGCATTTCGGCCGGTCCCCCACTTCCTGTTTGGACCGATACGCATTCCCGTCGCCATGGAATTCAGCCTTCTTATGGCATTCCATGCACATCATGCCCTTCTGGTAATGGACATCGACACTCCCGCCGTACTCACCCGTGAATTCCGGGTAAACACGCCCACCGTGGCAGAAGGCGCAGGTTTTCCCCTCGTTGCGCTTCACGTACTTGTGCCCCTCTATGAGACCGATGCTCAGGCCACCGACGGCGGGGGCTTTGACGTGGCAGTCACCGCAGGACGCGTGGCAGCTCCGGCAGGCCGTCTCAAAAACTTTCTCATCGAATGTTTTGACCTCGGCCTCGGAAAAGCGGCCGCCGACGCCGTGCCTCTGGCCGGCGGACGTGTAATGGAGGGATTTACCGTAGTTCTCCGCAATGGGCTTGTGGCACATGCCGCAGATCTTGAGGTTGTCCGAGGGTCTCTTGACGATTCCGTTATGCGCCGTCTTCATATCTACAGCCGCGGCGTCGCCCTTGTGGCAGAAGGTGCAGGCCATCTTGAAGTGAGTATCCTTGCCGATAAGATTCTTGTCGACCAGGAAACCCTTGTAATAGGTCTCCGCCGTAACTGGCGGAGGCGCCCCTGCTCACCCCTCCCCCTCGCCACCACCGAGTGCGGGAACCTTGCAGAGCTTTTTCAGAAGATCCACGCTGGTATGACAGTTGACACACCCGCTCTCATTTGTTGCCTTGAGGTTGGTTGAGTAAAAAAAGATGAGGATGACAGGGAGGAGGGTGGCAAGAAATACTCTTCTCGTCCTCATAAAACCTCCTTTTTGAACCCATTGGAATACTACAGACGAGACAGACGAATGTCAATTTTTTTTGACGACATTTGAAGAGGATCTATTAGAAACGGCGGGCGGGTTCCAGGATTGATGCGCGAAATGAACGGGTCGACGTCCCCATAAAAAAAGTCCCCTTCAGGGGCTGCGAAGGGGAAACAGGGTGGGAAAATTCGTCTTGATTTCAGTCTGTGAGGTAAAAAAAGGTAATTTTTTCCGATCTTTTCGCCAATACAAACCGGCATGGCGGATATTTTTGGGGTGACAATCCTCCTTATTCGGCAAAGGACATGGAGGGAACGCTGGTGAGTCCCCGCATCTTCTGGCGGCGCTCCTCGCGGGTTTTGCATTCAATACAGTAGGTCGTCACCGGCCGTGCCTTGAGCCTCTGCAGGGAGATGGGCTCCTCACATTCTTCACAGATGCCAAAAGTGCCGTCTTCGATCCGCTGGAGGGCCTCCCTCATCTTGAAAATCAGCTTGCGCTCTCTTTCCCGGATCCTCAGTTCGAGGTTTCTATCGCTCTCCTGTGAAGCCCTGTCATTGGGGTCGGCAAAAACTTCTTCCTCGCCGGCCATCTCGCTTACGGTCCTGCCTGCGCCCTTGATGAGCTCATCGATCCGCTCATTGAGCATCTTCTTGAAATACTTAAGTTCCTGCGGTTTCATGGCTCCTTACCTGCCTTCGCGGGGTCTATTCTTCCTGATTTTCGAAGAGAAATAACAACTTGAGCCCTCAATATTCAGGAACCATGCCAGAAAACAGGCTATTTGAACCCTTAACGGTCATGGGGCCAAAACCCCGGCATGGCCCGGCTACGGTTGCGGTTGACATTCCTCAAATTGCCGTTAATATAGTGCCAAAATTTTTATGAGATTTTCGGTTTGATATGGCCTCACGACCTCATAGCTAGCCGGAGTCACTCTCGAGTGAGCAGGCCCCTCGAAAAAGCTGTGATATGATGCGAATCCCGCAAGGAGACGGCCATGGAAATTGACTCTTCGGGTTATAAGAACATCGTTTATTTTACCGGGGCCGGGATGTCCGCTGAAAGCGGCGTTCCCACCTACCGGGGAAGCGGCGGTATCTGGAGCGAATACCGCTGGCAGGAGTATGCCTGCCAGACGGCCTTCGAGGAGGATCCGCAGAAGGTCCTTGCTTTCCACGAACTCAGGCGACAGGCGGTGCTGGCCTGCAGGCCCCATACGGGACATGATGTCATCGCGGAGCAGGAGAGAGTTCATTCGGGTGTCACCGTCGTCACCCAGAACATCGACGGCATGCATCAGCGCGCAGGGAACAAAAAGGTGATCGAGCTTCACGGAAGCCTCTGGCGTCTTCGCTGCCCCTGGCACGGGGTTATCGAGGATATCGGCGAGAAATACCAGAGCTACAAATGCCGGGGTTGCGGAAGCTGGCTTCGGCCGGATATCGTCTGGTTCGGGGACAGTCTCGACCCCGGGGTTGTCAGTGAGGCAACAGGGGCGATCCGCAACTGCGACCTCCTGGTCAGTATCGGGACATCAGGCGTTGTGTGGCCCGCGGCCGGGTTTCCGCAAATCGCCAGGGAAAACGGCGCGCGCCTGATCGAAATCAACCCGGAGCCGAATGAGATGTCACACCTCTACGATGAAACGATCCGGACCGGGGCCGGCAGCGCCCTGCCGGGGCTTTTCAAGAAGCAGTAGCAAGCCGATTTAAAGGGCTTTGAATGAACTGTGATTGCAAACACAATTGAGAGCACGGAAAGGAGACTGGGCTGAATGAAAGTCGTGGCAATCAACGGAAGCGCGCGGAAGGACGGCAATACGGCAATTCTGCTAAACGTGGTTCTGGAGGAACTGAAAAAAGATGGCATCGAAACGGAATTGCTCCAGATGGCGGGCGAGAACCTCCAGGGGTGCGTGGCCTGCTATAAGTGCTTCAAGACCAAGGACTGCCGCTGCGCCAACGACAAGGACAAAATGAACGAATACATCGCGAAGATGCGTGAAGCCGACGGGGTCCTCCTCGGCTCGCCCACGTACTTTTCCGATGTCACCTCGAATATGCGGGCTCTCATCGAGCGATGCGGCTTCGTGGGCCGGGCGAATGATTACATCCTGAAGCGGAAAGTCGGATCCTCCGTTGTGGCCGTTAGGCGGGCCGGCGCCATCCCCGCCTTCAGCTCCATGAACCTCTTCCTGCACTACATGCAGATGATCATGCCGGGCTCCAGCTACTGGAACATCGGCATCGGAAGAGACCCCGGCGAGGTGTTGAAGGACGCCGAGGGGATCCAGACCATGAAGACCCTGGGTGAAAACATGGCCTGGCTGCTCAAAAGGCTTCACGGCTGAGATGATCGTGTAAGGAGAAACAAATGGCACCTCCGGTGACCTTTCACTGGGCCTGGGTCGTCCTCGCCGTCTGTTTCGTCAACCTGTTCATCAGTTACTCGGCCAGGCTCGGATACGGCGTCGTCCTGCCTGAAATGATCAGGGATCTGGCCTTCACCCGGACGGATGCCGGCTCGATCTTCAACGCCTATCTTTTCACCTACATTCTCC
>JAPLJU010000031.1 GCA_026388445.1 Deltaproteobacteria bacterium | reverse complement strand
TGATCTTACCATTTCACAGGAGACCATCGTCCGGGGAGATTCCCTGAGTCTATCCGTGGCCTGCGCCTCGATCATTGCGAAGGTCTCGCGGGACCGGATCATGGAAATCTACCACCACCAGTTCCCCCAGTACAATTTTTTACGAAACAAAGGCTACGGCACCCGGGAGCACCTTGAGGCCATAAGGCGGCACGGACTCTGCAAAATTCACAGGCGATCCTTCAGGGTCTCAAAGGAGTCTCTTGACGAAGGACAGGATTAGGACGGGCAAGGAAGGCGAAGAGATCGCCGCCCGGTATCTCGAGAAGGAGGGATACCGGATCATCGAGCGAAACTACCGCTGTGTCTTCGGCGAGATGGATATCATCGCACGGGACGGAGGGGCCTATGTCTTTGTGGAGGTCAAATCACGGAGGTCTGAGCGGTTCGGCGACCCCAAGCTTGCAGTGGATTACAGAAAGCAGAGAAAAATGTCGATGGTGGCGATGTGTTACCTGAAGGAGAAGCGTCTCCTTGAAAGCCCGTCGAGATTCGATGTCGTTGCGGTGCGGTTTTTCCCGGAAGAACCCCGCGTGGAATTGATCCGCAACGCCTTCAACCTGATCTCTCCCTGAGAGGTAAGGCGCGTGGGACAACAAAAAGCCGTCGAAGAGGGAACCCTTTTTATCGTATCAACCCCGATCGGAAACCTGGAAGACATCACGCTCCGGGCGCTCCGGGTGCTGAAGGAGGTCTCCCTCATAGCCGCTGAAGATACGCGGCGGATCCGGAAGCTTCTGCAGGCCTACGGGATCAAAACCCCGGTCATGAGCCTCTACGATCAGGTCGAGTCGAAGAAGGCGCCCCTTCTGATCTCACGGCTCCGTGAAGGAGAAGATGTGGCATACGTCTGTGATGCGGGAACACCCCTGATCTCGGACCCGGGATACCTTCTCGTCCAAAGGGCGATAGAAGCTGGCGTGCCTGTCGTCCCCGTTCCAGGCGCTTCAGCGGTGATGGCCGCCCTGAGTGTGGCGGGGCTTCCGACGGACCAGTTTGTTTTCTGCGGATTTCCGCCGTCAAAGGCGGCCCGCAGACGGCAGTTTCTGAAGTCTCTCGCAGGGGAAACGAAAACGATCATATTCTTCGAATCCCCGAGACGTCTTTACGCATGTCTCGAGGATCTCCACGCCTCGTGGGGTGAGAGGCGTGCCGTGATCACCCGTGAATTGACAAAAAAATTTGAAGAGATTTATCGGGGGACCCTCTCGCAACTGCTTCTGCGCCTGAAGGAGGAAAGGGTTCGCGGTGAGGTCACGCTCCTCGTCGAGGGAATGCGCTCTGAGATCCGGCAGGACGATCCGGCGGATTTGCGCAAGAGGATCAGCGAACTGAAGAATAACCCCGCGCTGACGACGAAGGACATCGTCGGGATCCTTGTATCAGAGACCCGTTTGCCGAGGAATAAAATATACCGCGAGGTTTTACAGGAGTAGCCTGGTCAGCCCCGCTGTACCCCCGGGAAGGGCCGTTTCGGAAAAGGCTTGAACTGTGAATCGAGGTATGATACTTCACCTCAAAACAGTAGAAATTTCAAGAGGTCGGGAAAAAGGCGTGGGGACGGACGACGAGTTCAATAGGCGAAAAAGCGATACCGGTGACGGCCGGTACGAGGAGGCCATCCGTCAGCTCGAGAGGGAACTCGCAGAGAAAGGCCTTTCCCGGGACGAGATCAAGAGCCTGGAGGAGGTCATTTACGGACGGGCCGACGAAATCCTGGAGGACTCGACGGCCCGCGCGGGAGACGTCACGACCAAAGGGACACCGGACGCCGGGATCCCGCCCCGCCGTGACGCGGATTTTTTAGACGACATTTCCCGGGAGACGAGGGGGAATCTTTTCTCAAAAGGCAGCGAGGAGACCGATATGGAAAAGCCCACAGTGAAGGAAGGTGATCGGATATACGATCTGACCGATGTCGTCGAGGAGAGGCCGCTGAGAGACGACAGGGGAGAGAGCAGGATGACGCGGACGCCTTCGTTGAAGGAACGCCTGGCCGGGGAGACGCCGGATGAAATCCGTTTCTCACAAGAGAAAAAAGTCTATGAGCTTTCGAATCTCTTTGATGAAAGTCAGGAGGGCCAGATTCGGGAGGAGATCAGGCGAAAGGCGACTGAGATCGCCGAGAAGGTTGCCCGGGAAGTGATGCCCGGAGTCCTGGAGCGCGTCATCCGGGAAGAGATCGAAAAGTTGAAAAAAGCATAAGGAGAGAAATCGTTTCGGGGGAAGAAGGGGGATGATTGAGGAGCCGGTACCGGATCGAAAAAGATGTACAGGCCGGTGAAGTATGAAGGTCCGGGTCGGGGTCATCGAAACCGGGGGACCCGAAAATGTCCAGGATTTCGGAGGCGACGTCGATTTGTGACGGACGCCTTTGTCATTTAG
This sequence comes from Deltaproteobacteria bacterium, assembly GCA_026388445.1. Classification (GTDB taxonomy): domain Bacteria; phylum Desulfobacterota; class Syntrophia; order Syntrophales; family UBA2192; genus JAPLJU01. Next base: position 958 of record JAPLJU010000031.1, on the reverse strand, counting down.
GCTCAGGAGGTTTCGATGCAAATGAGAAGAAGGATCATTCCTGCCGCTTTAATGGTCGCGATCGGTCTGACCGGCTGTTTCTGGGGGCAGTCGCAAAAACCGAAGCCTCAATTTCCGGCCGGCCAGGGCGATATCCGGCTGATTGCCGTGATGCCGGTTTTGAATCAGACGCAGGATCAGGAGGCACCGCGGCTGCTGAGGCAGAAAGTGCTGGAGGCACTTTACTTCAAGGGCTATCCCAAGATCCCGCTGAGCGTTGTCGATGACAAACTGAAAGAGGCTTTTCAAGGGCAACCGGAACATGTCCGGGCCAATGCCTCTCCACGGGAGGTCGGGCGGCTTCTGGGCGCTGACGCTGTTTTTTATCTAACGCTCTACGAAGCCCGGATAACCGCTTCGTACGGCGGTGTCTCCGTGCCGGTCACGATTTCAGCCACCTTCGAGCTGAAGAATGCCAGGACGGGGGAGGTCTTGTGGCAGTCCGCGCAGAAAACGGTGATGAGGCAGTATGATGTCACTAAAAAGGGACTTGAAATGAAGGCCAGTCTTGTCTATGAGGAAGCGGTCAGTGATGTGGTTCAAAAGGCACTGACCACTCTGCCTGACGGTCCGAACTCCCTGGGTTGAAGTTACGCAAAAACCCGGAGGCCAGATACAATCTTCGATGGTGAACATTCCAAACCTACTGACACTCCTGAGGATCCTGCTGGTTCCGGTCTTTGTGATCCTGTTGATCCAGGGGCTCTTCCTGAAAGCCCTCCTGGTCTTTGTCGTGGCGGGGCTGACCGATGCCATGGATGGTTTCATCGCCCGGGTTCTCCACCAGAAGACCGTTCTGGGTCTTTATCTGGATCCGCTGGCGGATAAAGCCCTGATCATCACTTCTTTTGTCACCCTGTCCGTCATGGGCCTGATCCCACCGTGGCTTGCCGTACTCGTCATCAGCCGGGATTTCATT
>JAPLJU010000249.1 GCA_026388445.1 Deltaproteobacteria bacterium | reverse complement strand
TGTTTGATCTTTTATACCGGTCTTTTCCCCCGATGTCAAAATCGAAAAGACGTCGCGGCATGACCCCTTTTTCCGGACGGGGGGATTTCGACCGGGGGATTCTATACCGGAAAGGTCGATGATTCTAAATAATATCTCTTGAATGTTGCTATATTCTTCGCTAGAAGTATTTTATTGAAAAATGGTGTTGACACAATTCTTTTTACCTCAAACCCTGCTTTCTGGTTGTAAAGGCACTGGCTCATCGGTATTTGATGGCCGCCTCATCATGACGGGAATGGTCTTCCTTTTTCGTATTCCGAACACCGTGAGGTCCGATTCGGCATAACCCATGATCAATGTTCCCAAGATAGGCCTTGCCCTCGGCAGCGGTTCGGCTCGCGGCTGGTCCCACATCGGTGTCATTCGCGGCCTGCAGGAGGCGAAAATCAACATTGACGTCGTCTGCGGGTCATCCATCGGGTCTCTTGTGGGCGGGGCCTTCGCTGCAGGGAAGCTGGACATTGTGGAGGAAATCATTCGCGGACTTTCGTGGTCAGAATTTCTCCGGTTCATGGAGCTTCCTCTCCCCCGCTCTGGATTGATTGACGGCGACAAGATCGCCGAGTACATGCGCTACAAACTTTCGGACGTAAACATCGAGGACCTTCCAATCCCCTTCGGAGCCGTTGCGACGGACCTGACATCCGGACAGGAGGTCTGGCTTCAGAAAGGGTCTCTCATCAACGCCATCCGGGCGAGCATTTCCATGCCCGGGCTGTTTACGCCTTTAAAGCGAGACGGTATGCTGCTCGCTGATGGCGGTCTCGTGAATCCGGTCCCCGTATCACTCTGCCGGGCCTTGGGCGCCCAGATCGTCATCGGCGTCAATCCCAACACCGACGTGAAGGTCCGTTACGAGGTAACAGATGCGGCGCATCAGGCTTTCAAGGCAAAGCCTGACGGTCCGGAAGAGGACGAGGAGGAGTCCGGCATAAGAATGCGGGATCTCTTTTTTGCCGGTTTGACCCTCTACATTACAGACCGGGTCCAGAAGGGGAAGGCGGCTCTTCTGTCTCGTTTCGGGGGGAAGGAAACCGAGGCCGAGAGTTCCAGCGTCAGGGACCACCTGGTCAATTACATGACGGAATATATCAATTCAACGATGAAACAGGGCAAATCCCTCGCGCTCGGCCGACTAGTGAAAGAGGGGGTCATGATGGATCCCTCGCTTTTCGAGGTCATCCTCGCCTCGATCAATCTGATGGCCGATCGCATCGCCAAGCAGAGATTGGCGGGAGATCCCCCCGACGTCATGATCCTTCCCCACGCATCCCAAGTGGGTCCCCTTGAATTCAACCGTGCCGATGAAATCATTGATTCGGGCCGTCGAGCTGTCACGCTCATGCTGCCCATGCTCAAGGACCTCATCGGGTACGTTCTCACTGTCTGAATCAGGATTTTCCGCGCATCCTCCGGCCCTGCAGGCCGCCTGCCGGCGAGTTTTTTCCCTTGACAAACAAAGGACTTCGGACGAAAATGAATCAAAATTCATAATAGTGATTAATATTAAATAAAAATGATTGAAATTCATTCTTATGAATGTAGATTCAAAATATGGAAAAGCTGAAGAGAAAGGAACGGGAGTTCAGGTTCCGGAGAACGGAAATTCTTGAAGAGGCGGAAAAAATATTCGCCCTGAAGGGGTTTCACGAAACGACCATGGCCGAAATCGCCCGTTCAGCCGGATTTGCCACGGGAAGCCTATATCAATTTTTTGAGGGCAAAGAGGATCTCTATGCCACGATGATGACGGAAAAGCTCAGCCTGATGTTCACCGAAATCGAGGCGGCCGTCAGCCGTGGGCGCGACACGCCGGGGAAACTCAGGGCCCTCGTGTCCTCGCATTTCAAATTTGTCGAAGAGAACATGGATTTTTACCGATTGCTCGTGCGCGGGGAAGGCATTTCTTATTCCGACGGTCATTCCAGCCTGAAGGATCAGATCATACGATACTTTCTGGATCACGTGGATTTTATCGACAAGCTCATCCGGGAAGGGGTTAAGCAGAAACTTTTCAAAAACACGAACACCAGAGCCATGGCCTATTCGCTCATGGGGATCATGAGTTTCTTCAAATTCATGTCTGTCATGAAGCCCGAGGGCTCATTGATGAAAAAAGTTCCGATCGTCCTGGACATGTTCTTAAAGGGAGTTGGAAGAGATGGCGCATCCTGAGAGGATCCTGCGGCTGCTTCTGGTCATACCGGTGTGGTGCGCTCTTTGCGCCGCTGCGACGGCGGCCGAGACAGCCGGCATTCTGACCCTGCAGGACAGTATCGACATGGCGCTGAAGCGAAACGTCACAGTGCATTCGGCCCGGGAGGATGTCAAGGCATCGGAGGCAAAAAAGAATGAAGCCTTTACGGGATTTCTCCCTCGGTTCAGCACTTCCTACAGCTATTCCAGGCTGAACGAACCGCCGAATGTCAAGTTGCCGATTACCGGATACCAGTCGGTTCAAACGGGCACGGAGGACAATTACAACTGGTTTGTGGAGTTAAAGCAGCCGATCTTTACCGGCGGCAGAATTTTATCGACCTACCAGACCAGCCGGATCGGGCTGGATATCTCCCGCGTCGAGGAACTCTCAACCATTCAGAACATCAT
>JAPLJU010000166.1 GCA_026388445.1 Deltaproteobacteria bacterium | reverse complement strand
ACTTCATCGGCTTCGGATTTGTCGCGAAACCCGGGCGTCACATCGGTGTTGATCTTCCGGAGGTCCACACGGGTGCAGAAGTCGTAGAACGTCTTGAACCTGCCGTCTTTTGTCCGGGATTCGATGATGGAATCCACGGCGCTTTCCCCCACGTTTTTGACGGCGGCAAGCCCGAAACGGATGTGATCACCGGCAACACTGAAGTCTCTCATGGACTCGTTGATGTCCGGCGGAAGCACGTTGATTCCCATTTCCTTGCAGACGCTGATGTACTTGATGACCTTGTCCCGGTTGTTCTTTTCGCTCGTGAGCAGGGCCGCCATGAACTCCACGGGGAAATGGGCCTTCAGGTAGGCAGTCTGATAGGAAATCATGGCGTAGGCCGTGCTGTGGGATTTGTTGAAGCCGTAACCGGCAAAGGTCTCCATCTGTTCGAAGATCTTCTTTGCTTTGCTTTCGAGGATTTTGTTTTTCCTGGCCCCGGCGATGAATTTCGGCTTCTCCTTTTCCATATCCGCGGTATTCTTCTTGCTCATCGCCTTTCGGAAGGTATCGGCCTCACCCATCGTGTAACTGGCGAGGACACTGGCGATCTGCATGACCTGTTCCTGGTAGACGATGACGCCGTAGGTCTCCTTCAGGATGCTTTCAAGCTGGGGAACCTCATAGGTGATCCTGGTTTTTCCCTGCTTCCGCGAGATGTACTCCTGCACCATCCCGCTCTTCAGGGGACCCGGCCGATAGAGGGCGATGAGGGCGATCACGTCCTCGATGCAATCCGGTTTCATACTGACCAGGATCTCCTTCATCCCGCGGCTTTCCAGCTGGAAGACGCCGTCCGTTTCACCCTGTGACAGGAGTTGATAGGTCTTTCGGTCATCGAGAGGCATCTGCCGGACGTCGAGGTCCACCCCCTTCCCTTCCCGGGCGAACCGAAGGGTATCCCGTATCACCGTGAGCGTCTTGAGACCCAGAAAGTCGAATTTCGTGAGCCCCACGGCCTGGAGGTCGTTCATGGAGAACTGAGTCACCACGTCGTCCTTCGGGCTCTTGCAGAGAGGGACGCGCTCCAGAAGGGGCTTGTCGGAGATGACGACCCCGGCGGCATGGGTCGATGAATGGCGATTGAGGCCCTCCAGGGACCTCGAGAGGGAAAGAAGTTTCTGGACCTTCTCGTTCTTTTTCTGCTCCTCCTGGAGGCGGGGCTCCATCTTGATGGCTTCATCCAGGGTGATATTGAGCACGTTGGGGATCATCTTGGCGATCCGGTCCACCTCGCCGTAGGAAAAATTCAGGGCTCTTCCCACATCCCGGACGACGGCCTTCGCCTGCATTTTTCCGAAGGTGATGATCTGTGCGACGCGGTCCGCCCCGTACTTCTCCGTGACATAACGGATGATCTCGTCCCGGCCGTCCTGACAGAAATCGATGTCGATGTCGGGCATGCTCTTGCGGTCGGGGTTCAGGAAACGCTCGAAGAAGAGCCCGTATCGAATCGGGTCGATGTCCGTGATGCCCAGGGCATAGGCCACCAGGCTTCCGGCCACGGAACCCCTTCCGGGTCCCACGGGAATATTGCGGTCTTTGGCGTGTCGGACAAAATCGGCAACGATCAGGAAATAGCCCGCGAAACCCATGGACTTGATGATCTCCAGCTCTGTTCCAAGGCGTTTTTCATAGGCCCCGCGGGACACAGCGCCCCCGCCCTTCAGGATTTCGTTCCACCTCTGCTCGAGACCGTGTCGTGTCAGCGTTTTCATCTGATCGTCGAGAGAGACGGTCGGGTCCGTCTCGTAGTGCGGCAGATAGACTTCATCGAAGGGGATTGTGAGATTGCATCGCTCGGCAATGGAAATTGTGTTTTCGACGGCCGCCGGGCAATAAGCGAAGAGGTTTTTCATTTCATCGGGCGACCGGAAATAGAACTGATCGGTGGCAAAACGCATCCGGCCGGGATCTTCAAGGGTTTTCCCCGTCTGTATGCACAAAAGCACATCATGGGCCTCTGCGTCGGTCCGTTCCAGATAGTGGCAATCGTTTGTCGCAACGACGGGGATGGCGCACTTTCCGGATATCCGGAGCAAACCTTCGTTGACCAGTCGCTGTTCCGGAATGCCGTTTTCCATCATCTCCAGATAGTAATTGTCGGCTCCGAATATGCTCCGGTATCCCAGTGCCACTTTTTCCGCCCCTTTCTCGTCTCCCCTGAGGAGGTAATCCGCGACCTCGCCGTGCAGACAGGCACTCAGGGCGATGAGTCCTTCGCTGTGTTTTGACAGCAGATCCTTGTCAACCCTGGGCCGATAGTAGAACCCTTCGAGGAATCCCAGAGATGTCAGCTTGATCAGGTTTTTATAACCCTGAAAATTTTTAACCAGGACGATGAGATGGCGGGCTGTTTCGCCGGCATTCTCGACGCTTTTGTCGAGTCGGCTTTTAGGGGCGACGTAGAGTTCGCAGCCGATAATCGGTTTGATGCCCTGACGATAGGCGGACTGATAGAAATCCACGACGCCGTATATGTTGCCGTGATCCGTCATGGCCACGGCGGGCATTCTGAGCGACCGGGCCTTCTTCAGGACATCCTGGAGGCGGATCGTGCCGTCCAGAAGACTGTACTGCGTGTGCACGTGCAGATGGACAAAATCCTGATGTTTCATAAATTCAAAGATGCTCCGTCGCTAATCCAGCCAGTAATTGGGCGCTTCCTTGGTAATGATGACATCGTGGACGTGGCTTTCCCGCAGCCCCGCCGATGTAATCCGGACGAATTTCGCCTTGGTGTGAAGTTCCTCGATGGTCCGGCACCCGGCGTAACCCATGCCCGCCCGGAGACCGCCGATGAGCTGATAGATGCTCGCTTCGAGCGTTCCCCTGAAGGGAACCCTCCCTTCGATCCCTTCGGGGACAAGCTTCAGTGTGCTTTCGATGTCGTCCTGCATATAGCGGTCACGGCTTCCCGACTTCATGGCCTCCAGGGACCCCATTCCCCGGTAGACCTTGTAGCTTCTCCCCTGAAAGAGGATGGTCTCGCCGGGGCTTTCCTCCGTCCCCGCGAAAAGGCCTCCAATCATAACGGTATGGGCACCCGCGCCCAGGGCCTTGGTGATGTCGCCCGAGAACTTGATGCCGCCGTCGGCAATAATCGGTGTACCCTGGCGCGCCGTCACCTTGCGGCAATCCCGGATGGCCGTCATCTGGGGAACACCGACACCGGCAACGATTCGCGTCGTGCAGATCGAGCCTGGTCCCACACCCACTTTGACGGCGTCCACGCCTGCCTTGATGAGCGCCTGAGCCCCTTCCGCGGTTGCCACATTGCCCGCGATCAGCTCACACTTGAAGTTTTTTTTGGTATCCCTTATGGCATCCATGACGCTCTTCGAGTGACCGTGGGAGGTGTCGATAACGATGACATCGCACCCGGCATTGAGAAGGATCTGGACCCGCTCCTCCCGATCGAGAATCCCAACGGCCGCGCCGATCCGGAGCCTCCCGAGGGAATCCTTGCAGGCATTCGGGTACTTCTGGATCTTCTCGATATCCTTGATGGTGATGAGCCCCTTGAGGTTATAGTCATCGTCCACCACGAGGAGCTTCTCGATCCGGTGCTTATGGAGAAGCTTTTTCGACTCCTCGAGGGTGATGTTCGACGATACGGTCACCAGATTCTTTTTGGTCATCACGTTGGCCACCGGTTGATCCAGGTTCGTCTCGAAACGCAGGTCCCTGTTGGTGAGAATGCCCACCAGCCTTCGTTTCTTGACGACAGGGACGCCGGAAATCTTGTAACGGCTCATTAACTCGAGGGCCTCCCGCACCCGTTGTTCCGGCTCGATGGTAATGGGATCGACGATCATGCCGCTCTCCGATTTCTTGACCTTGTCGACTTCCAGGGCCTGGCGCTCGATACTCATGTTGCGGTGGATGATACCGACCCCCCCCTGTTGGGCCATGCTGATGGCTGTCCGGGATTCCGTCACTGTGTCCATGGCGGCACTGACAATGGGAATCTTCATAACGATATTCTTCGTGAGATAGGTCGAGGTGTCGACGTCTTTGGGCAGAATACCCGACATGCCCGGAACCAGAAGCAGATCGTCAAATGTCAGGGCATCCTTTACCTGATCTTCCAGCATGATGGACCTCCGTCATGAAATGCAAAGATACCCGCCTATGGCGGGTTTCAACAGATCACCCCGGACCTGAAGACCGATCCTCCGATCCCCCCGGAACCTGATCTCTGTCCTTTGAATTTTGATCCCCTATATAATATTTTTGCCCGTTCAGGGCGAGAAAGAAATCCGCCCTGCCCTCCTCCTGCGCGAAATAATCGGCCATCTGATAATAACTTGCCCGAAGAAATCTGGCTGGGAAGCGTTTCTCCTTCACGGCGCAGTAAAGAACATTTTCCCGGCCGATCCGGAGCGTTTCCGGTGCGAGTTCCTCGCAGCTGTCATCATTCAGGAGAATGTTAATCTTTTCGTCACCGCCCTCCGCCAATCCCGTATGGTACACGGACCGGACCACGAAAGCCGTGTCTTCCACCTCGACGGAGGCGATATCATTCGCATATTTGACATAATATCCCCCCGACTCATCGATGTGAAGGTTCTGATAAAAAAGGTTAACGATTTCCCTTCGGAACATCTCCGCCCCTTTGTAGTACCACACGCCTTCCTTGTCGATCCGGATGTAGCTGGGTGGTAAATCCCGGGCTTTGACTGTCATGAGAAAATGCTCTGAGAATCCTGGTTTTGGAGATTCATCCTCCAACGCGACGAGCCGTCGAAGAGAAACATGCTCGGCTCACCCTCGTTGCTGAGCGCCACCCCGAAGCGCATCGCTGTCCAGCAGGATCGTTACGGGACCGTCATTGACGAGTTTGACCTTCATCATGGCCTGGAATTCAGAGGGTCTCCGTCCCTTCCGGCAATCCGCCCAGAGAGTGAACTGAGAGACCACCAGCATCTCCCCTCCCGTCTCAAGGAGGGACAGGTTCATCTTGCCATCGGCATCTTCAAAAATTCGGAGGTTGATGATTTTGTCCAGAAGGTATTCGGCATCCTCTTTTGTGTCGTTTCTTCCGACGCCGAGCAGCACGAGAACCCCCTGATTGATCCGGGAAATTTCTTTCTGATCCACCGTGATCGAAGCCCCGCCGACTCGCTGGATGAGCGCTCTCATGGAAAGAACCCGTCGCATTGAATTTGAGCGATGTTAACAATAAACGTTCTTTGCTTCAAGCCTTTTTCTATCTCCGCGGCGCGAGGGGGGATCGTGTGGTGTCGCTTTCCCCTTGTTCACCCGGCCGCAACTTGCTATATTGTCTTCGTGGCCGGAAAAAAGAAAAGATGTCTGCTGATCAACCCCTGGATCTACGATTTCGCCGCCTACGACTTCTGGTTAAAACCGCTCGGTCTCCTGTACCTTGCTTCCTTCTTGAGAGAAAACGGTTGTGAGATTGCCTTTCTGGACTGCCTGAACCCCCTTCACCCGGCTCTCCCGTCGGAGGGGCGTATCAAGGCTTCCAAAAGAACACCCTCGGGCCGCGGGAGTCTCCCGAAGGAATTCATCACGCGTCCGGAAGCCCTCACGTCGATTCCTCGAAGATACAAGCGCTACGGCATCAGCCCCGACATCTTCCGCGATGACCTCCGGGCGGAGGAACGGCCGGAGGTGGTCCTTGTCACCTCCATGATGACCTACTGGTATCCCGGTGTCTTTTCCGTCATCCGGCAGGTCCGTGACGTCTTCCCCGGTGTGCCGGTGGTTCTCGGGGGCATTTACACCACTCTATGCCGGGAGCACGCTGCCCGATGCGCCGGTGCCGATTATGTTCTCCCCGGCGAGGGTGAATTATCCCTGGCCCGTCTGCTCAGGGATCTCTTCAACGACGAGCCGGCCTTCGATATTCGGGACAAAGACCTGGATGACCTCCCCTACCCTGCCTTTGATCTCATGCCCGTAAAGGATCAGTTCCCGATCATGACGTCAAGGGGCTGCCCCTTCCGTTGCACCTATTGCGCATCTCACCTTCTGAGCAGCCGTTTCACTTTCAGGGATCCCATCCGGGTTGTCGACGAGATCGACCACTGGCATCATCGGTATGGCATCAGAAACTTCAGCTTTTACGACGACGCCCTCCTCATCCAGGCCCGGCAGCGGGCGGTCCCCATGATGCGAGAGGTCATCCGGCGCGGCCTGGATTGCGATTTCCACTGTCCGAACGGTCTTCACCTGCGGGGGATCACCGCCGAGGTCGGCCGGCTTCTTTACCGATCTCGTTTCCGGACCATCCGCTTCGGCCTCGAAACGGTCTGCGCAAAGCGTCAGAGTGAAACAGGCGGCAAGGTCACAAATGAGGAACTCCGCTCCGCCGTGGCGTACCTCACGGAAGCGGGCTACCGCCCGGAGGATATCGGCGTTTATCTTCTCTGCGGACTGCCGGACCAGGCGGCCGGGGAAATCAGGGAAAGCGTTGATCTCGTAAAATCCTATGGGGCCAGGCCTATCCTCGCGGAGTTTTCACCGATCCCCGGAACGCCGATATGGGAGGATGCCCTGAGGGTTTCACCCTACCCGATCGCCGAAGAGCCCCTTTTCCACAACAACACCCTGCTGCCCTGCCGGAGCGATAGCCTGACCCCGGAGACTTTTCAGGACCTCAAGAGACGCTGCAGGGCTTAAGTAGCCTCTGTTTTCCTCTTGCATCGATGCGAAAAAGCCATTATATAGAAACCCTTGTTCAGCCATGGGCCGTTTTTTATGACTCACATCTTCTGGATAAAGCAGATCACCATCGCCCTTTTTTCCCTTTTATTTCTTACATTCGGAGTTTATCTTTTTCTCGCGGCCTATGGCATGAAAAACCCGCATGAATTCATCATGACCTTTTTCGGGTCGAATCTTATCATTCTGATCAGCCTGGTGGGACTCATCTATCCGGCAGTCAAGATTTTCTTGCACCTGAGGTCTCTGAAACCGTAAAATCATGAATGACCTGAATCTCCATCAAGAACAAAAACCTCTGGTTTTCACGCTGCTCTTCTCCCTCCTCCTGGCGTTCCTGTGCTTTTTCGGGCCATCCCATTCCCTGGCCTATGATCTCGAGAAAAAGGTTTTGAAATACGAACTGGAGAACGGTCTCGTGGTTCTCATCCTGGAGAGGCACATCAGCCCTACCGTATCCTTTTATATCCGTCACCGTGTCGGCGCCCTCCAGGAGGGGGACGGGTCGACGGGGGCCGCACACCTCCTGGAGCACATGCTTTTCAAGGGAACGAAGACGATCGGGACAAAAAATTACCGGCAGGAAAAGAGGCTCCTCGACGAAATCCGCAAGACTGGAAACGCCCTGGATCACGAGCGGCTCAAGGGCGAGCAGGCGGACCGGGATACCATCGACCGGCTATTGGGAAAGCTTCGCCATCTTCAGTCTCAGGCCAAGGCCTTGATGGTCGATAACGAAATCGACAGGCTGTACACCGAAAACGGCGCTGTCGACCTCAACGCCTCGACAGGACAGGACGTGACATCCTACCATGTCAGCCTCCCGGCCAACAAGATGGAGCTCTGGGCCCGGATCGAATCCGACCGGATGATGAACCCCGTGTTCCGTGAATTCTACTCGGAGCGGGATGTCGTGATGGAAGAGAGAAAGCAGACGATTGAGTCAGCACCCCAGCGGAAACTCATGGAACTTCTTCTGGCCACGGCTTTCAAGGCCCATCCCTACCGAAGGCCCATCATCGGGTGGCCTTCGGATGTGCAGTCCCTTTCCATGGATTACATCGAGTGGTTTTCCAGAACCTATCACGCGCCGAACAATACCGTCATCGCCGTTGTGGGTGACGTGGACCCGGTCAAGACCTTGGGCATCGTCAAGAAGTATTTCGGCACGATCAGCCGGGTCAACCTGCCGCCCCTTCAAATCACGGCGGAGCCGCCCCAGCAGGGTGAGCAGCGCGTCGAGCTGGTGGCCGATGCAAATCCCTATCTCCTCATTGGTTACCACAAGCCTACCCTGCCCTCCTTCGACGATTACGTCTTCGATGTGATGGATGCGATCCTCACCCGGGGCCGGACATCGCGGCTTTACAGAATCCTCGTCGAAGAGCGCGGCATCGCGGAGAGCATCGACACGGCCAACGGCCTTCCCGGCTCGAAATACCCCAACCTATTCGCCATTATGGCCACCCCCAGGCATCCGCACACGGCGGAGGAACTCGAAGCGGCGATTCATGCGGAAATCGAAAAACTGAAGAAGGAGCCCGTGTCCCTCCGCGAGCTCGAAAAGGTCGTGAACCAGTTCCGGGCGGACCTGATCCGTGATCTCGACTCCAACAACGGCCTGGCAAGCAAACTGTCCTACTATGAGGCCATCACCGGGGATTTTCGCTACATCACGCGTCACATTCAGGTCGTCGAGTCGATCAAGTCCGCAGACATCATGAAAACGGCCCGGACTTATTTTGTCCCGGAAAACAGGACCGTCGCGACCCTGGTCCGAAGGGAAAAACCATGATCATGAAACGTCTTCTTCCCGCCCTCCTGATGGCGGCCCTTCTGACCCCCCTTTGCGACGGGCTCTGCGCGCCGCCCCTGCCCGATCCGCAGCGGCTCAAATACCCTCCGCTTACCTTCACGCCCCCCGAACCGGAAAGAGTCGAGCTTGAGAACGGCATGGTCCTCTATGTCCTTGAGGATCGCGAATTGCCCGTGGTCCATGTTTCGGCCGTCATCAGGGCCGGATCAGCCTATGACCCGGAAGGTCGGGAGGGACTCGCCGAGCTCACGGCCCACGTCATGAGAACGGGCGGTACCCGCAGCATGACGGGCGACGAGATCGATGACCTCCTGGAATTCACGGCCGCATCCATATCGGTCTCAGCCGGGACCGACACCGCCTCGGCAGATCTTTTCGTTTTGAAAAAAGATTTCGACAGGGTTTTTCAGATATTTTCAGACATTCTGATCCACCCCGTTTTCGATGAAAGAAAGCTTGAACTCGCCAAGGGCCTCAAAATAGAGGATCTGAGGCGGGTCGCGGACGTCCCGCAAAGGCTCGCCTTCCGGGAATTTCGGAAAGTGCTCTACAGCGGCAATCCCCGGGGAAGGCTCTCCACCATTGAGTCCGTCGGGCGTATCCAGAAAGACGACTTGGAGGGATTCCACAAGCGGTTTTTCCTTCCGCGAAACATCATGATAGCCGTCTCAGGTGATGTTGACGGGAAGGAAGTCATTGAAAAGTTCCGTCGCCACTTCGCAGGCTGGCACGATGCCGGGAGGGTTCACCCTGTTCTGCCCCCGGGGGAAAAGCACTCTTCCCCCATCTATTACCTCCACAAAGAGGGCCCCCAGTCGACGATCATCGTGGGATTTCTGGCCCCCGAGAAAAAGAGTCCCGATTCGTATCCCTTCACCCTTCTCGATTTCATCGTGGGAAGCGGCGGATTCAGGTCCAGGATCTTTCAGGAGATCCGCAGCAACATGGGTCTCGCTTACAGTACCGGCAGTTATTATGAGGGCAGAGAGGGATACGGTGTCTTCGGGTCCTATGCCATCACCAAATCGGAAACGACGGGCACGGTTCTCGCCCGGCTCCGGCAAATCCTGCAGGACGCCGGTCACCGGAAGGTGCTGGAAGGCGAACTGACATGGGCCAAGAACGCCATCGTCAACAGTTTCATTTTTTCCTTCAGCTCCACCGACCTGATTGCGACACAGCAGATGATGATCGAATTCCACGGCCTTCCCCCCGATTATCTCCGTACCTATCGAGGCCGGATCAAAGCGGTAAATCGTGACGACGTCCTCCGGGTCGCGGGGCAGTACCTTCGTGACGATCGGGCGACAACCCTCGTCGTCGGCAATGAACAAAACTTCGACCGTCCCCTTTCGACATTCGGGGACATCCATAAAATCGATTGGAAATAGGCGATGATCGATCAGGCGCTCCATCAGAGGATCGCGGCACGGATTCAGGCCTGCCGTGATGACATGGTCCGGATGCAGATCGAGCTGACGTCCATCCCAGCCCTCGCCCCGGAAAACGGCGGGGACGGAGAGGAGAAAAAGGCAGCCTTTCTCATGGAGCGGCTCCGCACCCTGGGATTCGACCACATCGAGGAGCACCCGGCCCCGGATGACCGGGTCCCCTGCGGATTCAGGCCTAATATCGCCGTTCACCTCCGGGGAAAGCGAAGCGACGGAAAGGTGTGGATCTTCACCCACCTCGACGTGGTCCCTCCCGGCGATAGGACGGCATGGGAGACCGATCCGTACCAGGCCTTCGAGCGAAACGGTCGAATATACGGGCGGGGGACGGAGGACAATCAGCAAGACATGGTGGCTTGCATCTTCGCTGCCAAAGCCTTCCTCGACGAGGGCATTCAACCCGAACGTTCGATCGGGCTCGTCTTTGTGGCCGATGAAGAAATGGGAAGCAAATGGGGGATCGAGCACCTGATTCGCCATGGTAAAATTCCCTTCCAGAAAACCGATATCCTGGTCATCCCCGACTTCGGCAACGATGAGGGTTCCATGATCGAGGTGGCGGAAAAGAGCATGCTCTGGGTCCGGTTCCAGACGAAGGGAAAGCAGTGCCATGCCAGCAAGCCCTCCCTCGGGAACAACGCATTCCTGGCGGCTTCCCACCTCGTCGTCCGTCTGCAGGCGCTTCACGCCCTCTTCGATGCCGTCGATCCGGTCTATGATCCCCCCGGGAGTACCTTCGAGCCCACGAAAAAAGAGACCAATGTCCCGAACGTCAATACCATCCCGGGCGACGATGTCTTCTACCTGGACTGTAGGGTCCTCCCTCAGTATGCCCTGGACGAAGTGCTTGACCAGATGCGGGGTTTGGCCGAAGAAATTGAAAGGGCCTTCGGCGTCACAGTCGAAATCTCGCCGATTCAGAAAAATCAGGCCCCCCCGCCCACGCCTGACGATGCCCCCGTTGTCCGTGCCCTTCAGGCAGCCGTTAAAGACGTCTACGGCGTTTCCGCATCTCCCGTCGGCATCGGCGGTGGGACGGTGGCTGCCTTCTTCCGGAAAGAGGGGTTTCACGCTGCCGTGTGGAGCCGGATCGGCCAGAACGCCCATCAGCCCAATGAAAGCTGCCTCATCGAAAACATGCTGGGCAACGCCAAGGTCTATAGCCACCTCTTTCTCCAGGTGTGAAAAGAACCGAAAACCTGTTGCATTCAAAACGCTAACGTGCTAGCATTCTTACGAAAATCACACAGGAGCACTGGATTCTTTATTGAAGGCACAACTGGAAGATTTATCCCTCCGCAAATTAAGCTTCCCGAATAACAATGTCCTGCGCCTTCTTTTCGGCGAACGCGACCAGCACATCAAACTCATCGAAAAAATGCAGAAGGTGAAGATCTCCGTGCGGGGGAATCACATCTCTCTTTCGGGGGAGAGCCTTGACGTCGATCTCACGGAGAAACTCCTCGTGCAGCTCTATAGCCTCATCGAAAAAGGGTACCCCGTCTTTTCGACGGATATCGACTTCGCCCTCCGGATCCTGACGGAAAACCGCTCGACTCATCTCGAGGATATTTTTCTCGACCGGGTTTTCATCTCTTCGAAAAAGCGGATCATCACGCCCAAGAGCATTGCCCAGAAACAGTACATCGATGCGATACGGAAGTACGACATGGTGTTCGGGATCGGCCCGGCCGGCACGGGAAAGACCTACCTCGCCATGGCGATGGCGGTGGCTTATCTCATGGACAAAAAAGTGAATCGCATCGTTCTGACGAGGCCTGCGCTGGAAGCCGGGGAAAAGCTGGGCTTCCTGCCCGGTGATCTCGCGGACAAGATCAACCCCTATCTCCGGCCCCTCTACGATGCCCTCTACGATATGATGGATTTCGACAAGGCCATGGACCTGACCACGAAAGGGATTATCGAAGTCGCCCCACTGGCCTTCATGAGGGGTCGAACGCTCAACGATTCGATCGTGATCCTCGATGAGGCGCAGAACACCACGTCCGAGCAGATGAAGATGTTTCTCACGAGGCTCGGGTTTGGATCGAAAGCCATCATCACCGGAGACGTGACCCAGACCGACCTGCCCTCCGACAAGACGTCGGGCCTCATTGAAGTGGAGGGCATTCTGAGACATACACCGGCCATCAGTTTTATCTATTTTACCGAGATAGACGTGGTCAGACACCCGCTCGTCCAGGATATCATCCGGGCCTATAACCACACCGACCGGAAAAAGACAAAATCCACGGAGACCTGACCCGCCGGCATCTCCCTAATCGTCTCAAAGAATCCCGGGACCCTCCATGGCCATTCTCATCACAAACAGGCAGGCGATTGCGCGGCTTGACATCCCCTGGCTGCGACGATCCATCCGGAAGATCCTGAAACACCTGGGCCGCGATAAAGACGAACTCAGCATTCTCCTTGTAGAAGACCGGGAGATCCGGGACATCAACAGGACCTACCTGAAACGGGACCGGCCGACCAACGTCATCGCCTTTCCCATGCTGGAAGGTTCTTTCCGCCATCTCCACCCCGAGGTTCTGGGGGATGTCGTTCTATCGGTGGAGACCGCTGGCCGTGACGCGGAGAAAGAAGGTCTGGCCCTCGAGAATGAAATTCTCTTTCTCCTGATCCACGGCATCCTTCACCTCGTGGGCTACGACCACGAGGGGTCCGCAGTTCGGGCCCGGCGAATGAGGCAAAAACAGCGAGAACTTTTCTATGCGCTGAAAAACGAACTCATCGAATAAAATGTGTGTGTCAGGATTCCACCGGACAACCAGTGCCAACCCGTGTATTAACTCCTTCCTGAAAGCATTGAAGGCGGACTCCAGGGCGCATGATAAGATTTCAAGCGGATATTTTCAATGCAGGCAGAACTCTAACTTAAAATGTCATACAACAGGTCCGGATGCGAAACAGCCGATTCCATTTAACTTACATGAAGCTGCGTAATTCCCGGTAAGAATGAAACGTCCATCTCTAAAACGTTTTGCCTGGCTTTCTATTGCCGCAGCAGTCCTTACGATTGGGCTCAAAGCGGCTGCGTACCTCATTACAGATTCCATTGGACTGCTCTCAGACGCATTAGAGTCTGTCGTCAATCTTGTGGGTGCAATGATGGCGCTGGCAATGTTAACCATTGCTGCACGACCGGCTGATGAGGATCATGCCTACGGCCATAGCAAAGCGGAATACTTTTCCAGCGGTGTCGAAGGAACACTGATTCTCATTGCCGCCGTAAGCATCGGCGTTGCGGCTATTGAACGACTCATTCATCCGAAATCACTGGAGCAGGTCTGGCTGGGATTGGGCGTAGCGATTGCCGCATCTTGTGTAAACTTAGGGGTTGCGCTTGTATTGCTTCGTGCCGCCAGGCATTACAACTCCATTACTCTGGAGGCCAATGCCCATCATTTGTTGACGGATGTATGGACCTCTGCGGGTGTCGTGGTGGGGGTCATTGCCGTGGGCATCACTGGCTGGAATCCTTTAGACCCTATTGTTGCACTTGCTGTCGCTGCAAACATCATCTGGACAGGCGTCCGCATTATGCGGAAGTCGGTATTGGGACTCATGGACACAGCCCTGCCGATGGATGAGCAAAACCTTATCCGCAGTGTACTGGAACCTCACAGGGAGGTTGGGGTTGAGTACCACGCACTTCGCACTCGCCAATCAGGTTCTCGCCGGTTTGTATCACTCCATGTGCTGGTTCCCGGAATATGGACTGTCCAGAGGGGACATCAATTAGTAGAGCGTATCGAGGAGGATATTCACCGTACACTGCCCAATGTCATCGTCTTTACCCACCTGGAGTCGCTAAGTGACCCGGCCTCTTGGGATGATGGCGCCCTAGATCGTGAAGAAACTCAAAAGGTCGATAATCATGCAGAACAACCCCAGCAATCGCCAAACGGCGAAACAACGCACCGACAAAATGAAAAGTGATCGCCTTCGCAGTTTAACCTGCCGTTCCGCCAATCGGTCCAGAATGCCCGAGACTTCTGGACATGTGACTGGTACGGATGGCGATACATGATTTCTATCCGTAATCTTCAACTCGCGGAATAATCCCGAAGTGAATACTCGTAGGTGTAATGGTTAGTCAGGACAATACCTAACAAGACGCTGCCTGTTCATTCAAGACCCATTCATGGCAAACAAAAAAAGCGACACGTTAACGGTGTCGCTTTCGTTTTAATCTGTCGATATCTTATGCTCCCGTCTCGTGTCTGGCGTTCCGGATCTTGATGACCTGCCCCGTTTTCAGTTGGTCACTTTTTAAATGGTTCAGTTTCCGGATCTGAGACGCTGTCGTGTCGTAGCGCGAGGCAAGGGCAAAGAGCGTATCGCCCCGCTTCACCTTATAAGAGATGACGCCCTGATCGCCTGACGGGACCGTCTTTTTGCCCGTGTCTTTCTTCGCCACCTTCGTCTTCTTCGATTTCGATGCCGTGGCCAGTGGTATCCGGATGATCCTGCCCGATTTCAGCTTCGCATGACTGCCCAACCCGTTATAGGCGAGGATCGTCTTGGACGGCACGCCGTATTGACTGGAAATCGTCTGAATCGTCTCGCCCGATCGGACCCGATGCTTGACGTACTTCCGCCCCTTCGTCCTTTCGTAAACAGGCGGCTTCGCCTCTTCGATCTTGTCCTCCACCATGGCGAACTGCTTGCCGAGTCCGGCTGGGACCTTCAGGCTGTATTCCTTGTTCGGGGTTTGCTGGTGACGGAGTTCCGAGTTGAGCAGGATGAGCGTCTCTTTTGAAACGTTGAGGTTCAGGGCGATATCCTGGAGGCGCATGCTCTTCTGCGTCTTGACGAGTTCGTAGTCGATGGGGCAGGCCATATCGCTCTCGAGATCCATGCCGTATCTTTTGGGATCTTTGATGATATGCAACGTCGCGAGGAAGCGCGGCACGTATCGAGCCGTTTCATACGGAAGCAGGTGATAGAGGTCCCAGAACCGGTCGAGATAGTTGATCTGCTGTTGGGAGATGACCTTCAGGACCCTCCCCTCACCGCAGTTATAGGCGGCCAGGACGGTCAGCCAGTCCCCGAAGATGCTGTGGAGATCCTTCAGGTAGGCGATGGCGGCCCGCGTCGATTTTTCAACGCTCATTCGCTCATCGACCCACAAATCCCGGTTGAGCCCGTATTTATAACCCGTGGAGGGGATGAACTGCCAGAGGCCCAGGGCGCGTGCCCTCGAAAGCACATGGGCCTGGAACCCGCTTTCCACCAGGGGCAGCCAGGCCAGTTCCTGAGGCAAACCGGCATCCTTGAGATAACGCTTGACGCTCGGAAGGTAGAACCCGGAGCGCTGGTAAGATCGGATGAAGAAACTCCGCTCTACCGTCTGAAAGGATCGGATCTCCTTCTCGACGTCCTCATTCATCACGAGCGGTATTTCGCTCCGTTTTCCGTTCGTGAGCCCGCTCTTGGAGGTATAGATCTGCACGATGCGCATGGAGATCATCAGACGAAGGTCATCCTTCTGGCGGGCTAGATTGGATTCCCCGTTGACGTCCAGAAGGCGTGCGTAGGCCTGGTCGAGGGTCTTGAGTGCCCTATCGATATCCCCCCTCTGCCGGTATTCTTCCGCCTGTTTGAGCAGGACGAGGGAATCATCCATCTCATCGTCCGGTTCTTCGGTCGCAACGTCCGGTGCATAACCCTGGTTTTCCCGGGGCACTTCCGACGAGAGTGGAGAGAAGCCGTTTAGATTATCCGGTTCAATGAATACCTTTTTGGCTGTCTCCTCGGGTGGGCAGTCCGCGCTGTCCCTGGCGGGTGTTTTGTCGACCGGTGTTGAGGGGTTGTTCAATTTTGAGAGTTGAACGGGTTTCTGGGATGACCCGTCTTTCACCGTCCGGCTTTTCTTCGTCGTTTGAAGGGCCTTCGGGTCAGACGCGCCGGATTCCGTCACAGACGGTGTGGAATGGGCGCAGGAGATCAGGAACAGAAGAAGGATCGGGAGTATCAACCACTTCGAAAAAGACATCAGGGAAACTCCTTTAGATGACTTCCTTGGTTCGCATTCGGGACTTCTCGAAATTCCGTTCTTTTTACTCGGGGCACAGGTATGGGCAAGAAAAAAAGAGCACCCTTTCTTTTAGGCTTCAGAGGATCTTCACCTTCTCCCTCTGGTTCCTAGGCGCATCTATCAAACCTCTGCGTGAAATGTCAAAGGTTATTTACCTTTTACCGGGCAAAACAAAATGTAAATGGGCGATTTTATTGCCCGGGTATTCATTTATGCAAAAATGGAGCCTTTCAGGGTTCCTCCCGATCAAAAGCGCCTCATCCGCTGAAAACCCATGTTTTTTTTAGGAATGTGCCACCACCGACTCGCGTAAAAGGTAGGCCTCGATGAAATCATCGATTTCTCCATCGAGGACTTTCTGAACATTGCCGACTTCCAGATTGGTGCGGTGGTCCTTGATCAATTTGTAGGGGTGAAGCACGTAGGAACGGATCTGGCTCCCCCAGGCAATGTCTTTTTTCGAAGAATGGAGCGCATCCATCTTCTCTTCATGCTCCTTCTTCTTGAGTTCGAAGAGCCTGGAGCGGAGCACTTTTAACGCCATGGCCTTGTTTTTGTGCTGGGAGCGTTCGTTCTGGCATTGCACAACGATGCCTGAGGGGATGTGGGTGATCCGAACGGCGGAATCGGTCTTGTTGACGTGCTGCCCCCCCTTGCCCCCGGCTCTGTAAGTATCAATTTTCAGATCTTTTTCATCAATATCCACGACGATTTCATCGTCCACCTCCGGGTAGACGAAAACGGAGGCGAAGGAGGTGTGTCGCCTGCTGCTGGCATCGAAAGGAGAAATCCGAACGAGCCTGTGAATGCCCGTTTCGGCCTTGCTGTACCCAAAGGCGTACTCCCCTTCGATATGGATGGTGACGCTCTTGACCCCCGCTTCCTCACCGGATTGATAATCAAGGATTCTGGCCTTGAAGCCCTTCTTTTCCCCCCACCGCAGATACATCCTCAGGAGCATCTCTGCCCAGTCCTGCGCCTCTGTCCCCCCGGCGCCGGCATGAATGGTCATGATAGCGTTTTTGCCATCCTCCGCCTTACCCAGAAGGGCCCTCATCTCTTCGTCTCGTACGCCTTCCAGGAGCCTGTCCGCATCGCCGTCCAATTCGGCCAGCGTTTTCTCGTCTGCCTCCTCCCGGGCGATCTCGAAGAGGTCCTCGAGGTCCCGGGTGGCGCCGTCGAGCTTTTTGAAACGCTCAATGGTCGTCTCCACCCGGGTCTTCTCCTTCAGAAGGTCCCGTGCCTTGTCGGGCTGATCCCAGAGATCCTTCCTCAAGGTGGACTTCTCCAGTTCCTCCAGTCTCTTCATCCGGCTTTCTATTTCAAAGATAACCTCGCAGCGTATCCAGTTTTTTTCTGGTCTCTTTAATCTTACCCGGCAGATCTTCAAACATTTAGGATTTCCTCCGTATCGTGATGAAACAAATTATGACAAAAAAGGCCATGCAAAGATAGACGAAAAAATCCCCGAACCTGGCGTAAAATGTTCTCTCATCCATGACATGAAAAAAGCCCTGCAGGACCGTCGTCTCAAAAAGCCCCGTCCTCGAGAGAACTTCTCCCGTCGGCGCGATGAATGCGCTGATCCCGGTATTGGCCGCCCGAACGATGAAGAGACGGTTTTCTACCGCCCTGAAGGTCGTGATGGCGAGATGCTGGTAAGGGGCGGAAGACGTTCCAAACCAGGCATCATTCGTCAGGTTGACCAGGAAGGTCGCACCCCTTTCCCGGTAAGCCCGGCTGATCTCCGGGAAGATCGCTTCATAGCATATCAGAATTCCGGCCTTTGCGCCATCCAGCGAGAGAGGCTCGAAGCCCTCTCCGGGCAGAAAATCCCCGATGCCAACGGCGAGCTTTTCGACGAAGGGGAAAAATCGCCTCAGCGGGACGTACTCTCCGTATGGGACCAGGTGGACCTTGTCATACTTCCCGAGGATTCCCCCCTGGGGTGAAAGGAGATAGGCGCTATTCTGAAAATACATCCGGTTGTCGATCCGCCGGTAACTGGGACTTCCAAAAACAAGAAATGCCTTCGAGTTCCTCGCCACAGCCACGACCTCCCCGTGTTTCTCTTCGATCTGCTGAAAGAAGAACGGAGTGGCCGTTTCCGGCCAGACGATCATATCGGGGCTGCTCAGGGCCGCTTTCCCGGAGAGGTCAGCGTATATTCGAATCGTCTCCGCCTGAAAACGGGGATCCCATTTGATACTCTGATCGATATTCCCCTGGACAATCGAAACGGGCTTTGCGGGGGTATTTCTGATATGGGCCGCTGTGTCAGCGAGCCGGTACACCCCGTAACTGTATGCAGCGGAAAGCAGGAGGCTTCCGACCACAAGCTCCGTGAGGATGATAAACTGGCTCTCCTTTCTCGTGATGAGATCGCATAGAACGGCGTTGATGAGCACGAGAAGAAAGGAGATCCCGTAGGTTCCCGCCAGATCGGCGATCTGGATCATGGGAAGGTTCAAATACTGGGCGTGGGCGAGATTTCCCCAGGGAAAGCCCGTCAGAAGATTGGCCTTCCCGTATTCAAGGAGAACCCACAGAACGGGCGCGGTGATGACCAGGGGCACCTGCCGCCTGCCGAAATAGGTCACGCCGGCGGCAAAGAGGGAAACATAGAGGCTCAGGTAGAGAGCGAGAAGGAGCATGACGAAAATACCGAGATAGAGGGGGAGATGGCCGTACTGAACGACGACACCGGACACCCAGTAGAGGAGGCCGACGTTGAATATGAGACCGCTTGTGAGGCCCAGCAGGAAGGCGCTGGCCATATCCCGTCCCCTCAGGGCGTAAAGCAGGGGAACCAGACAGATCCAGGCCAGGGCCCAGTGTCCGAATTTCGGGAATGAAAGGAAAAGGAGGATTCCGGAAAAAACCGAAAGAAGGAGGGAGCGATGATCCAGACCCATCTTCCTGAACGATGTGCGTCGGGTTTTCCTGACCTTCAATATCTTTTCTATCGGGTCTCTCCTTTTTTCTTGATCCTGACCTTCTTGATGCTTCGCTCGTCGGCCGAGGCAATCACCATTTCGAGACCGTCATGCTGGATCACATCGCCCGTCATGGGGATCCGCTTCACGGTATCGAGGATGAACCCGCCGAAAGTTTCATATTTACCCCGGGGGATTTCGACGCCGAAGTGATGCTCAAAGGCCTCGATTTCCACCCGGCTGTCCACCAGGGTGTACCCGTCGGGGAGCTCGACAAATTTTTCCTCTTCCTGGTCGTGCTCATCCCGGATCTCGCCGACAATCTCCTCGATCAGGTCCTCCAGCGTGACGAGCCCCGAGGTCCCGCCGTATTCATCGATGACGATGGCCATGTGCAACTTTTTCTCCTTCAGTTCATGGAGGAGGAGATGGATGTTCTTTGTTTCCGGGATAAAATAGGGTTTTCTCAGGATGGACAGGATCTCTTCCTGCCGGATGGGCCTGGACCAGAATTTCAGAAGGTCTTTGACGTTGAGGATCCCGATGATGTTGTCGATGCTCCCGCTGTATAGGGGTATCCGGGTGTGTCCATGCTGGATAATGAGCTCGATAATCTCCTCGATGGGGGCTTTGCTTCTGATCGCCAGAATATCGGTCCGGGGGACCATGACTTCCCGGGCGAGGGTCTCCCGGAATTCGAGGATGCTCTCGATCATGGCACCGGACTGGGCGTCGATAAGACCTTTTTCCTCCCCGGCATCGATGATGGACTGGATTTCCTCCTCGAGGCGGCTTTGATCCTCATCGGGCGTGCCGGCCGAGAAAAATTTTCTTATGCGGTCCAAAATTTTCCCCATGGAAGAGTTCCCACCCTTACAATCCCCTCAGATATTCCGGCCTCAGTAGGTCCCGGCGCCCCTTTTCGATCACGCCGTCGAGGAGACACAGAACCTTCTTCTGATCGGCGGGCAGTCTCGCCTTGATCGGCAGGTAGTTGGAGGCGTGATTGGATGTGAGGAAACAATCCGTAAAACTCGACGCGGCGACGATGGTGCGAAGCTCCCCGAGGATATCAAAGGTATCGGGCAGGACAAAGGCACCGCTGCGGCAGGCCTCGTAGAGAGGCGTTCCCGGGATGACCATCACCGTGAGCACACCGGTGTAGTCCGGGTCCATGTCCGTCAGGATCCGGGCCGTCTCCCTGGCATGCTCCGCGCTCAGCTCGACCCCCCCGATGCCCAGAAGGGCAGTGACCGAAAGCCTGATCCCGGCCTGCTTCACCCGGTGACCGGCCTCGATCATCTGATCATAGGTGACCCCCTTCCAAATCCTCCGGAGAACCTCCTCGCTTCCCGTCTCCACACCCAGGTAGATGATCTTAAGCCCCGCGTCCTTCAGGGCAGCAAGTTCTTCCCGGTTTTTTCTAAGGATGCTCTTCGCGTTCGCGTAAGTTCCGACCCGCTGCACCCCGTGGATGTTCTCCCGGATGGACTGCAGGATTCCAAGAAGCCTTCGCTGGGGAATGATGAGCGCATCGCCGTCACAGAGAAAGACCCGTTCCACAGATCGCAGAGTCGTTCCGGCCTCCCGGATGTCCTCCTCGATTTCCTCGGAGGCCTTGATCCGGAACCGCTTCTGCTTATAGGCGCGGCAGAACGTACATTGATTATGGGAACACCCGACGGTCACTTGCAGGAGGAGGCTTCGGGCTTCGCTGGGGGGTCTGATGATCAGGCCTTCGTACTTCATGTTGCCCTACTCCAGCGTGCCGCTGTACGGGTTGATCCGGACATCGTGAAAACACTTGTGGCAGAACGCTTTCGGGTCTATATGCCCGCAGCCATAACCCCAGAGATCGAACTTCCGACAATCCGCGCAGAGCGGAATGGCGCATCCATCACAGAGTATGACCGAACTTTTTGTCTTACAGGCACCGCAGAGGTCTTTTCCGTCCGTCACTTTCATCACCGGGACTCCTTTTTCGATCGTCTGCGCTAATCTATATCATGATCCGGCAAAACGCAAGCCGTCTGCCGACGTCTCACAGACGATTTTCGGGGACAAAAAACGGAGATGGCAAACATCTTGCAGAAAATAATTTGTGTTTCGATCGATCGAAAAATATTTTTTTCATTTTTTCGACGTTTTTAACAAATATCGCTTGACATTATGCAAACATTCTTTATAACGATTCTCAACTCGATTGAATTTTTTCATCGATCACTGAAACGGAGAGAGCATCGTTGTGAGGATGAACACACGCCGACCGATAGACGAGAAAAGGAGATCTCTGAATGGAAGACAATGTCTGTCTAACCCAAGAGGCGGAGCCTCCCGGTAGACACACCGGCCCCGCCGGTTCGGCTCTGGATGAGCTGAAAGAACAACATCCCTCACCTTCCGTGGTAATCACCACGACCAGGAAGAACAGGTCAGTATTTCTCTTTCCCACCCGAGGCATCAGCACCTGTAAACCCAGTGCACGGTCCAAGGCGTTCCAGAAACGTTTTTATCCCGGTATCACGCTCGTCGAATGGAATGACTGGCAGTGGCATCTGAAGAACCGCATCACCGGTCTCGAAACCCTCTCGCAGATGATCTGGCTCTCGGATGACGAAATCAACACCATCATGAGACGGGGCGGCAGCGTCCCTTTGAGCATCACCCCCTATTATGCCAGTCTCATGGATGCGATGGACCCGGAGCAACCCATTCGGCGCACCGTGATCCCCAGAAGCCTCGAGTTCCATCAATCCTGGGAAGAGTCCGACGACCCCCTTGGAGAAGAGACCGACAGTCCTGTGCCGGGTCTCGTGCATCGCTACCCGGACCGGGTTCTTTTCCTCGTGACAAACTTCTGCTCGACATACTGCCGCTATTGCACCCGCTCCCGCATCCTCGATCACGGCAACGGCGGCCAGCCCGGCAAGAAACGCCTGGAGCAGGCCATCGATTATATCGCATCGACCCCCCAGGTCCGGGACGTGCTCCTCTCCGGCGGCGATCCCCTGACCCTGTCCGACGAGAGTCTGGATTGGCTCCTCTCGAAACTTCGCGCCATCCCGCATGTGGAGCTGCTCCGGATCGGGACCAAAGCGCCTGTCGTCCTGCCCCAGCGCATCACGGCGAAGCTGATTTCCGTTTTGAAGCGGTATCATCCTCTGTGGCTGAGCATCCACTTTACCCATCCGGAGGAGCTGACCCCGGAGGTCGGCCAGGCCTGCGCCCGGCTCGCCGATGCGGGCATTCCACTGGGAAGTCAGACGGTGCTGCTTGCGGGAATCAACGACGACGTGGAGGTTATGACCCGGCTGGTCCACGGGCTTCTCAAAATCCGGGTGAAGCCCTACTACCTCTACCAGTGTGATCCCATTTCTGGGTCATCTCACTTCCGGACGTCGGTCGAAAAGGGTCTCGAGATTATCCGTAGCCTCCGCGGGCATACGACGGGTTATGCCGTCCCCACATACGTCATCGACGCCCCCGGCGGCGGGGGGAAGA
>JAPLJU010000173.1 GCA_026388445.1 Deltaproteobacteria bacterium | reverse complement strand
ATTTTTCTCATCAACGACAGGGGAGAGCACCCGGCCCCTTTCACGCTCATATCCGAGGAGGATATCCGAAAGGGCGTCTGGAAGTTCAACCCCGCTGTCGGTTACAGCCTGCGGATCAGCGAAAACGACGGCCGGCAGTTTCTCCTTCATTACGCCCGCCAGTTGAAAGCAGGCGGCAAGTACGAACTGACCATATGGCCCTATCACGCCATGCTCGGAGGCATCGGTTATGCCCTCGTCTCGTCCCTTGAGGAAGCGATCTTTTTCCACACCATTGCCCGATACAGCCAGGCCGATTTCCAGATCAAGGGAGACAACCCCTTCACGGAGAATTACTCCGTCCTGAGCCCGGAAGTGCTCCATGATGTGGCGGGGAAAGAGATCGCACGGAGAAACACCACCTTCATTGAGAAGCTCCTTCAGTTCGACATCGTCATCATCGCCGGCCAGGCCAAAAGCCATTGCGTGGCCTGGACGATCGACGACCTGCTGGGCAACATCCTGGACAAGGACAGAAGCCTCGCAAAGAAGGTCTATCTCCTCGAAGACTGCACCTCCCCCGTCGTCGTCCCGGGCGTCATTGACTACACGGAGCAGGCTGATGCCGCATTCCGCCGATTCGCCGGGGCCGGGATGCACATCGTCCGCTCGACCGAGCCCCTCTCCAGCTGGCCGGGCATCAGCGGTTGATTTTCACAGTGAAAAAAAGTCTGAACGGATGACGGGGCACTGCCTGCGGTGCTGGCCTTTGCCCTTTCAGGGGGGTGACGCCGCCTCGGCCCTGCGCCTCCGATCATAATATCGGAGGGGGATCACGAGGCCGAAGAAGGGGATAAGGTACATCGCCGCCACCATCGGCTCGATGGGACTGAAAAACTGAGAGGCAAAAACAAGGACCAGGACATTGTTCATGTTTCCAAGCATCACCGCCCCGGCCAGCTGATCTTCCACCGGTCTCCCCAGGAAAAAAAGGATCCCCGTCAGACAGAAAATCACGGAAAGAGTGATGGCAACAACCGTCGCCATGACGATGGTGAAGGGCTCCTGCCGCATGAAATCCGAGTACCGGGAAAATATCCCGAGGTTGATCGCGGCAAAAAGAAAAAGGGAGAGCGGGAATTGCATGCGCATCACGCCCTTCAGGAATACAGGCGCCAGGCGCCTCAGAACCTGCACGGCCGCTATGGGGACAAATATCACAAGGGCAAGCATCCGGACCATGGCCGAGAAAGAGAGCTCCACCTCCCTTGAAAGCAACAGCTTGATGAGGGCGGGAAGCGTGAAGGGAATGAGGATGGACGTAATGACCACAACGACCAGCACGAGTGGGCTGTTTCCCCGGACGAGGTTGGAGATAAAGGGCGCCACCACCCCTGTGGAGATCCCGCCCAGAAGGAGAGCCGCCACGGCGTAAGAAGGCGCGAAGACCCTGAACAGATAATAGATGATCACGGGCATGACGATGATTTTCAGAACGACGAAGGCCGCGACGATCCCGCTTGATTCCCTGAAGGTGCGCCACACATCATCGAGTTCGATCGAGAGGAAGCTTAAGAAAAAGAGGGCCATGAGGAAGTACACGGGCAGGGGCTGAAAGGACACACAGAAGCCGGGACAGAGGATTCCTGCCACCATGGAGGCATAGACTACAATCATGAGAACGAGATCTTTCAGTCCGAAGGGCATTGAAAAATACCTGCCACTGGGAGATGCTTCTAAAAATTTTCGCGACTATATGTGATGTTCATGAAAGGATCAAGAGGGAATTTGGAAATCACCTCCGGCATTGACGGGAAGTTTCTATCCCTATAGTAATAAACCTGCTGACCACATCTGATCGCGAGAGGAGCCTTTACCGTGAGCAAACAACATCTTGAGTCATACCGCCATTTTTTGAAGGACAGCATTCGAAAGACCATCAACTTCGCTCAAACAGATCAGAGCAGGGGCGTTGAGCCGCCACCGATCGAAAAACCTTTCAGTGCCGATGCCCGGCGGGTAAACCTCGTGAAAGACGGAAAGTGGACAACGATCCCGGCCTGCGATCTCATCGAGGCCATCCGGAACCGCAGGAGCCGAAGGGCCTACCGCCGCGAGGCCCTCACGCTCGAAGAGCTTTCTTTTCTCTTGTGGGCCACGCAGGGGATACGACAGAGGATCGACGCCGGTCATGCCTACCGGACCGTCCCCTCGGCCGGATGTCGGCATGCCCTGGAAACCTA
This sequence comes from Deltaproteobacteria bacterium, assembly GCA_026388445.1. Lineage (GTDB taxonomy): Bacteria > Desulfobacterota > Syntrophia > Syntrophales > UBA2192 > JAPLJU01. The sequence continues at coordinate 14,146 of JAPLJU010000173.1, read as the reverse complement.
TCTCTGCGTCCTGAGCGTTGACGGGCTGGAGCCCGCTATCTACCGGTACCTGCCCCTGGAACACCAACTTCTCTTCGAGTTCACAGAGGATCGACTTGCCCACAAGATGGTTGCGGCCACCTTCGGTCAGTCCTACCCCGGTCAGGCGGCCGTGACTTTCACATCTGGACAGCCATTCCCTACCGAATGGAGTGGCGATATAACCTCGCGGCCCACAAGGTCATCGCCATCGATGCCGGCCATGTCTGTCAGAACCTTTATCTGGCTTGTGAGGCCATCGGGGCTGGGACATGCGCCATCGCCGCTTATGATCAGGAGGCCCTGGACAGGCTTCTCAGGATCGATGGGACGGATGAGTTCGCCGTCTACCTCGCACCGGTGGGGAAAACAAAGAAGCCAGGCGGGTGAAATCCGGCTCCGTTTCTGAAAAGGACATCGTAAAATTCTTGATCGGAGGTTTTGACATGGAGATGGAAAATTTCGTACGGGAACTGGAGGAAGGTCATTTCCGTGTTGCCATCTACGGATCGGCACGCATTAAAGAAGACGATGCCGAGTATAAGCGCGTTTACAACCTGGCCCGGCTGATTGCTTCGGCGGGGATGGACCTGGTGACAGGCGGTGGCCCCGGCCTCATGGAGGCCGCAAGCGAAGGATTCCGGGACGGGAAGAAAGATCCTTCATCGCATTCAATCGGCCTTAATATCAAGCTCCCCAGGGAGCAGCGTTTTTCAGCTCACCTCGACATCAAAAAGGAATTCGACCGTTTTTCCGATCGCCTTCAAAACTTCGTCATGCTCTCCAGCGCCTTCGTGGTCACACCGGGAGGCATCGGGACGATTCTTGAGCTTTTCTTTACATGGCAGCTCGCGCAGGTGAAGCAAATGTCGAGCAAGCCGATCGTACTCCTCGGTGACATGTGGTTTGATTTGGTGCAGTGGGTCCGGGGCTGGCCCCTGAGGAAGGGGCTTCTCGATGAGGCGGATATGGAATTAATTTACCTGGCCAGGAATTGCGAGGAGGCCTTTTCCATCCTCTGTGACTGTCACAAACACCCAATGGAAGGCCGCGGGGATTTCTGCCACGAGTACCGCCTTAAAACAAAGTGAGCCTGAACGCAATCCCTGCCGCATCAGGCCCCGAGTGTCTGACGTTCTTTGTTTCAGCTACATCGGTTCAGCGAGTCTTCTTTTTGACAGAACCGGTAGAGGAAACCTTCTTTTCCAGTTCCTCCAACCTGCCGTTGAGGTCGCTGACCTCGTCCTTGAGCGGCTTGCCGTCCTGTCCCTGCAACTGTCCGAATTTCTTGGCAACAACGACCTCGAGATAAGAGACTCGCTCCTGTAGCGACTTCACCTTGACCATTTCCATCTCGAGCTTGTGGATCCTGTCATCGGATGACTTTCCGATCCCGGGCAGTACGGCGTTAACCTTGTCCGTCGTCATTACCGCGGCAAAGGCGGCCACAAGCAGGAGGGCAACGAATATGATTCCTTTCCGGCTTACACTCCCTCTCTGACCCTTGCCGTAACTCTCCTCCGCCTGCTCGTATGCTTCGTTGGGCCCTGTCGCTTTTAAATCCCTGTCTTTTTTTCTGAACATCCCTGTCCTCCTCATGACATGTCTCTGGCAGGTTCTCCTAGAATCCCGTTTCAGACATTTAATAATTATATCAATTACTTGTCTTTTGATGCGCTCCTGATCGGTGCTGCCGTAGAAATAGGGTCCCTTTTCCGGGACTTGAGACCGGTGTGTATTTTATTTTCACGAACCATGCCAAAACATCGCCGCGGAAAGGAGCTTGTCGCTCCCCGGAAAAGTACGCAATAGTACAAGTGATTTCAATTAGTTAGCCATAAATAATATCGCTGCATGGTGCTGGCCTGAAGCGCATTTATTTGAGAGGCTGAAACAAGGAAGAATTCCATGACGGATAGGGATGAAAGTCCGAAGGTGTCGGCCTTTTTACAGGCCGATAAAAGGGCAAAGAGAGGGTCGGGCCGTCAGGAAATCGTCATGAATGATCATGACGTCCTGAATCTTCCCCTTCTCATCTTTTTTATTAGAAAAACCATTCCAAATAGGGCCATGAGAACCGAAATGAGGACCAGTATGAGCCATGCCCTGTGAATGTGTTGTTCCCTCAGGATCAGGATATCATGCGCCCTCTTTCGGCACTCCGACAGTATGTCCGCGGGAATGAGCCTGACCAACAATTTGTAGCTGTAGCGAAAAACGATGAGATCGTCCAGCTGCCCCAACACGGGAATCGGATCCATGATGATATCTATGGGGCTGACAAAATAGGCAATCGGTATCAAGATAATCAGCTTGACGCGGCGGGGCACACGGGGATCTCTCAGGACAATGCAGAGAGCATAAAGTTCAACGGCCAGTTGAAAAAAAAGACGCTTGCCATAGTCAACCGCCTTTTTCAGCGCTTCGACGATCCGTCGGATATTCATGTCACCGCACCCCGATAATGGTCACCTGGATTTTCTCATTTTCCAAAGCCACCGAACAACATCATTTCCAAGTAAGATCCGCTCCGGCCATGAAAGGAGCGTCGGGCTTCTGCCGAAATGGATGGCGTTTCTTTCTCCGAAGAAGAGCTTCTTATAGTCAAACGTATCAAGGGTTTTTCTCCTTTCGCCCTCAATTTCCTCCCGGTATATCCGGCCCGGTGGAACATCCTCCCGGAGTCCCCTCTCGGCCGACCGCCCGGCAATGAGCCCTGAGGCCAGGGCGGATGATATCCCCTCCCCGAAATTGTTCAGCAGCCGCTTGCCTCACCGGCCACAAGCACCCTGTCCGTCCCGAAACAGAAGGCTCCTTTCGGGGCAGCATAGGTCACCCGGCATCCGAGACGCCGGAACAACGGGGCTTTTTCGACACCGGCTTGCGGCCACAGAAACTCCCGGAAGCTTTCCATGGTTTCTTTCGCCCTTCGCCCGAGGGGCACCACCACATCCATCACAAGGAATTCGTCCTTCACATAGGCCGACAGATACGGCGAAATTTCAGGATGGGCGAAAAAGTGGAAGAGTCCGGGTTCAAGGGTGCACCGGCACTCATACGTATCCTGGAGGGCCAGGTACCATGGAAGTCGCTTCTCCAGGGCAGGCTCGAGAAGGCGGGCCACCGACGAGGGGCCTCCGTCCGCCGCAATCAAGGCCCTGCATCGGATGGGAAGCTTCCCTCCACAGTACTCCCTGCAGAGGAGCTCCACGCCATCGGCTTTTTCAACAAAGTCCTCGAGTGTCGTGCCGTCACGAATCTCCGCCCCTGCCTTTCTGCAGAGCCACGAATCAAATCGGTCCCGCCAGATCATGGACCCGCCGATCGTTGCGTCCATGACACGGCCGCCGGGGAAATGCACGCGCATCGCCTGGAGTTCTTTCGGATGGGAAAAGACCTCGTCGGGGAGATCCCCGAAGTTGTTTTTCACCAGAGTCAGGGACGCCGGCACGAGAATACCGGAGCAGGCTTTCTGCCTCGGGATCTTTCTTTTCTCCACAACCAGGGTTTTTAAATTGCGGGAGGCGCTGGCAAGGGCTGCCGAAGCCCCCGCCGGGCCGGCACCGACGATGATGACATCGTATTCGGTCATAGAAGAATCACAGGCCAAGAAGTTTTCGAACGTTCAGGCCGAAGACGTTCTCCTTATCCGCAGGGCCGTAGCCTGCACGGTCGAGAAGGCCGTTTAGCTTCGGTATCTCCGACGCGTGGTCAAACCACGGCCAATCGGTCCCGAAAAGGATGTGGGCGGGGCCATGAATCTTGAGAAGCTCGATGAACTCATCATCCTTGAGGGTGTGGGCCGCATTCGAGGTGTCCAGGGAGAGGTTCGGTTCCGGTTTGAGATCACGACGAAGCTCCTCGAAGGGGGCCGCGAGTCCTCCCATGTGGACGCCGACGAATTGAATACCGGGGTGATTCCTGTCGACGGCGCTCAGCTTGGCGGGCCTGGTGATCGTTTCGGGTCTTGCGCCAAAATGAAAATCCGCCCGTGTGAAGGTGTCGAGAAAAGGGATCACGACATCATCTCGCCTTTGCGATCATCGCATCCGCAAAACCCCTGGCGTCTTTTAAATCTGCGGCATCGGGGTGACCATCGGCCGTCTGGGCTTCTTCGGCCCAGGCTCTGTTCTCCGGCTGTTTCATCATGGCATCAATGATCTTCGGGCTCACCTTGCCCCGGCATCCAAAATACCCCAGGACTTTTTTACCAGCGGCAAGGCCGATGGCATCCTCGAAGGCCTGTTTGGGAAGCTGCCCCCCTCGAAGGGAACCGTGTGTCGAGAAAAAGGCCACCTTTTGTCCTGCCGGGAGGCTTTTGATGAAGGGCTGGACCTTGACGGGTACGGCATGGGCGATCACGGGAAACCCGATGAAGATGATGTCATAGCCCTGGACGGTTCTGACTTCGCCGACGGGCAGGATCTCCTTCTCGACATCAATGGCGTCAAAAACGGCACGTGCAACTTTTTCGGTGTTCCCGGTTTGAGTGAAGTAGGTAACTAGAACCTTCATACCGTCCTCCTTATATTTTATGATGAAGTAATGTCGATTTTCCCCTTAATCGTGGTTTCGGTCTCGCGAGTTACTATCGCTGATGGGTCCTTCTGTCAATAAAAAACGGCCGCTTGGGTCAACCTTGCAGAAAACGCCGGAAAAGAAAAAACTGAAACATCCAAGTCTTTCTGAACATCAAAGCGTTAACATATTCCTTGCGCTTTGTCCCGGAGTTCTATGCAGAATCATCCAGTCCGGTTCAGCAACATCCTCTCGTCCTGCGAATCCAGATCAACGCCGCAGTATGGGCAAAACTTCAACTTCCGAGAAATGGAAAAGGGGGTCCCGCTGCGCATGGCCAGTATACCCCAGATACCCCTGCACACGGGACAGCGAATCCCAAAATACGCATACCCGAGCGTCACGAAAAAAATGCCAAAGCCCCAGAAACCAATGACGGCGAAAGCCGGGAAAATGACGCTGAAAAGGAATCCCAGCAAAAATATCGCAAAGCTGAAGTAAAGCAGGATGGCGATGTATCGTTTCTTTTTGTTCAACACATCTCGAACGGTCATGGCATATTCTCCCTCAGAGCCCGGGAAGGCATCGTCCGGCAATTTTTGATCGTTTTACCATGATTTCACTAATGATAAAAAGTCCGGATTTGACAGAGCCCCTTGAATAGGGCCGGCAATGCTTTTCCGTCGGAATCGATTGCACGGAGCAATTCAACCATCCATGAACAGGGTTCCGACCTCTGTGGCCTCCAATCGCGTAACGCCGTATCCAAGCAAAAAAGCTTGACGAATCAAGATCCGGGATGGCACAAATAACCAAGAAGAGCTAGAATGAAACTAACGGACGGGAAAGAGACCTGCCGGATGTGCAGGCGCAAGCCATCGGTTATATATTGCGACGGATGTGAGAAGGCCCTCTGCCTGGCCTGTCGTTTTTTCACGCTCTGGCCCGAGGGCTGTGGCTCCGCCCACGCGAAGGTCTTCTGCGAGCCCTGCATCGACAGCACCTGGGTCAACCCCTACGGAGGGAAAATGGGTTGAAAGCTCGTCTACAGCCGTCCTCAAATGAAAAGGCAGGGTCTTTTGAACCCTGCCTTTTCATTCAGTCTCGAACTTTCACTTGGAAAGGATCGTTCTGTAATGCCGCTCGGAGTCACTCGGATGGAAATAGTCGCGATCCTGAAGAGGCCCTCATAATGATCTTTCTTTTCTAAGAAAATATGCTAAAATAAAAAATCATTTCAACCACTTCGCCTTTTCTTTTCGGAACTCGCTGGGGTTACGTCTCACCTTCAAGCTCCATCACGCACCTCAAGGTCTCTCTTGTTCGGTAGAGCCAAAAACTTACGGATGGATCGATGAACATGCGTCAACCCAGGATACCCATCAACCTGGAGGGCGTTTCCGAAACCCTGCTCATCCCGCTCTGGGCGAGGGCCGCCGAGACAAGGCGTTCAGCCCCGATCATTCGTGATCCCAAGGCCGTGGAGATCTGTGACGGCCTGGACTATGACTTCTCGAGGTTCGACAAGGCCTGGATGGCCCAGACGGGGATTGCCGTTCGCACGAAGCTCTTCGACGAGGCCGTCCTGGCCCGCATCGCCGAGCAGTCGGATGCCGTCTTCATCAACCTGGGTGCCGGTCTCGACACCCGTTTCGAAAGGGTTGATAACGGCAAAATCCGCTGGTACGAAGTGGACCTGCCGGATGTGATCGAGATCAGGCGGCATTTTTTTACCGAGACGGAGCGGCATCATTTCATCGGCCGATCCGTCACCGATTTTGCCTGGATCGAGGAAATCTACCTCGACGACTGCGCCCCCCTGCTTATCGCCGAGGGTCTCCTGATGTATTTCGATGAGTGTGATGTCCGGGCGGTTTTCGAGAGGCTTGCGCAACATTTCCCGGGCGCGGAGATGCTCTTTGAAATCCTGACCCCTCTCGCCGTCGGGATGAGCCGATATGATGAATGCGTCTCGAAAGTCGGGAGCGGGAAGCTGGCGTTCAAATGGACGTTACATGACTGCAAGGAAATCGAGACCTGGAACTTCGGTATCAAATTCTGCTGCGAGTGGAACGTCCTTGACTACTGCAAAAAGCGGTGGGGTTACCTGGCGTTTATGGCCCCGCTGTTCTTCAATCTCCTCGGAAACCGCGTTGTCCGCGTTCGCTTCGAAGCCTGAAGTTCGGGGGACGCAGGCGAATAAATCCTGTGTTGATACCTTCGTTCCGACTAGGCAAAAAGCGGAGGGACGCGTGCCGGAAGCACCTCGATTTTCTGCCAGACATTCCCCGTCACGTAAGGTTCCGCCTTCAGCCAGGCATCCAAATCCGCCCTCGAAGGAAAGTCGACAACCATCACCGATCCGGCCATTTTGTCTCCCGCACCGAGAATGGCCACTCCGTAAAGAGCTTTTCCCTCTGCTTTCATTTTCTCGATGCCCGCGAGGTGGGCTTGCCGTGCCGCCATCCGGCGGTCCAGCGCTTTTTCGTCTGTGCCGTCATAAGCGATGACCAGGAACTGCATGAAAACGACCTCCTCTTGAAATTCAGAATTCGGTCTCCGGGACTGCATAGGACCATGAAGAGACAGTGGGGAAATCCCGTCCTGTGTCCCTCTCATCCCCACAGGCCTGTCCGGTTCCGGCTCACTGCTGGGGCCCTGCGATCTCCCCCGATTCGTCGAAGGGAATCCTTCCGAAGGTGGACCCCGTGTGAATGGTGCCTTTGAGGCGGTATTTCAACTTCGACGCATCCACACTTTTCTGAACCTGCGAAACCTGACGGAGCAGGTTTGCCAGGGTCGTCACAGCCTCCACCTGGATGACCTGCGATGTAAAGGGCTGAATGGTCAGTTGCTTGTTGGAAACGCCCGTGGCGAATTGTATGTTGTTGATCTCAAGATCAAAGGCAAGCCCCTTGACGTCGATGGCCGACTCACTGGGATTCTGAATTCGAAGATCCATGGTAAAGACCTGCTCCAGGAGCTTTACATCCTTGGGTTGGATGTTCGATAGGTTGATCCGCGGTCGCTCGGCGCTCAAAAAGAGCCCGGTACAGCCGGCCATGAGAGCTGCCGCAACAATGAGGCAGGTTAATCGGAAGACGTCTCGCATGGGTTCCCTCCTGAAATGATCTACTGACCACTCCTATACTGCGGCCGGGGTGATAACGCAACGGAAATCAGAACTTCCTGCCCGGCCTTTCTTCCTTTCAAAAAGGAGGCAGGTGATGCTCCATCTTGCAACGATCCGAAAAATGGTTTAAAAGATCGATGCGACGAAATCGCAAGCATGCAGACAGGAAACTCTTAGACAGGATCAACAGGTTCGACGCCAAGGTGCCGGGGCGGCCAAAAAAAGAGAGGCCCTCCTCAAGGAGCTGAAGAACATCTCCGGGCGTTTCTACACCACGGCGCTCCCCTGGGTCCAAACGACACTCTTTTTCTAATCATAAAACAACCGTCAGGGGGATGATGCCCATGGACTTGTCGCATGGTGGGGGTCCATCAGGACAGCTAAACCCGTTTGAAGCGACCGCGGATTTCGAGCCAGCCCTCGGGGCACTCTGCGCAGATCTCGTGGCTGCTCTCGAAGCCTTCGAGGAGAGCCAGCGCCTTTTTTTCCCGGGGATGGTTCCCATCCTTCGTGAAAGATTCGGCCCTCTTGCGGAACGACTGGAAAGGTCGACGGCCCGTTTTCATTCCATGCCTTGCCCGCCGGAGGCAAATCGCATGAGGAATGATCTCCTGGAAGCCGCGGGACTCTGCCTGGATTCACTTCGCCTTTCCATAGAAGACGAGTATCTCGAAGCATTCCTCGCTAATTTCAGGAAGGCCAGCCGGCGGGTGAACCGTGCCATGGAGATACTCTACCCGCTCCACGTCAGCCTTCCGATCATGAACCGCTTCTTCCTCGAAAAACCTTTTCGCGTGAGGGACGATGTCCTCATCCGGCCTGAGGCCCCGGCCGGCCCGGTCGGCCTTCAGCACGTCGGTGCCGACGAACACCCCTACGCCCGGGGCACCTTCTCGCTCTTCGTCCCTGAATCCTACAAGGACTCGGATCCATGGCCCCTTGTCATGGCCCTTCACGGTGGATTCGGTCACGGCCGTGACTTTATCTGGACGTGGCTTCGTGAGGCCAGGAGCCGCCGCTTTCTGCTCGTCTCCCCGACGTCGCGGGGAAGCACCTGGTCTATTACCGGACCCGACGTCGACGATGAATTCCTCAAGGATGTCCTCCGGAACATCACGGACCGCTGGAACGTGGACAGGAAAAGAATCCTGCTGACCGGCCTTTCAGATGGGGCCACGTACCTGCTCAAGCGTGCCCTCGACGAAGAATCCCCTTTCTCGGCCTTCGCCCTCGCGGCGGGAATCCTGCCTCCCTTCAACCTTGGGCACGTCCGGGGCCGGCGCATCTTCTGGGTTCACGGGGCGCGCGACTGGATGTTCCCCCTGTGGTACGCAAAAACAGGATATAAAATGCTCCGGGAGGCGGGCGCCGATATCACCCAGGAGATCATCCCCGACCTCTACCACGCCTATCCGCGGGAGAAAAACGACAGCATTCTCACTTGGTTTGACCCGGCACTTGCCCTGCCCGCACCCTAGGCAATCTACTATAAACCCAAAAAGGAGAACGACACATGGCCCTCAACCTGAACGCACTGGGAAAGAAAATCGGACCGGTTGTAAAAGAATACACCTGGAGGGATGTCATCATTTATGCCCTCGGCGTGGGGGCGGGTTTCGATGAGTTTCACCTCGTCCACGAAAAGAACCTGAAGGTCATCCCCACATTCGGCATCGCGACCATCTTCGATTTCTTCTTCGAGATCTCAAAAGCAGCCAATATTGACGATGTGGGGCTCCTCCACGGCGAGCAGGAACTCATCTGCCACCGGCCTATCCCCTCATCGGGAACCTTCAGGGCGGAAGGAAAGATTACCCGCTTTTACGATAAAAAGGAAAAGGGAGCCATCGTCATCGGCGAGGCCGACACCTTCGCGGAGGATGGGAAAAAGCTTTTCACCGCGATCTTTTCCCTCTTCGGCCGATACGACGGGGGGTTCGGCGGCGAGGATGCGCCCCGGAAGGTTATGTCCTTTCCGGAGAGATCACCCGATTTTACCGTCGATGTCCTGCCCTCGCTGAACCAGCCCCTCCTCTACCGCCTCTCCGGTGACTATCACCCGCTGCACGCCGATCCGGCGTTTGCCCGGAAGGCCGGGTTCGAGAAGCCCATCATCCACGGGATGTGCACCCTGGGCTTCGCATGCCGGGCCCTCATGGCAAGCCTTGCCCCCGGCAAGCCCGAGATGGTCAGGCGAATCGCCTGCCGCTTCACGAGAAGCCTCTATCCTGGAGAGCCCATCCAGACGCTCATCTGGAAAAAAGCGGGGGGACAGGCCCTCTGGAGGACACGAAACGCCCAAAAAGGCGATACCGTCATAGATTGCGGCGAGTTCGTGTACGGGGAGGTCCCGAAGGGGTAGTTCACCTGTCGCTGCATGTTTCTCGTGAGATCATTCCTGTCCCGGCAATAGCTGATGTGAAATGTTGACCATAGCCTTTCATCGCTGATGCCGGGACACAGCCCCTCATCGAAAGGCCATCCTGAATCTCCGCACCCGCGAACCGATCCCCTCACCGGTACTCATAAGCGCAAAATTATTTCGGAAACAGGCTTAACCGATACCGCAACGTCCTTTCTTTCATCCCGCCTTCAGCGACGGGGCTCAACAAAACTTCCGTCGACTCAATTTTTTAAAACACAAAGAGAACTCTGGCATCCTTTTTGATGGATAGGACTTCTAAAGGAAGGGGCTGTTCGGCATGATACTTACCATGAAAGGGAGAAGTCCGATGATAGAGATTCTGACAAATGCGTCCCCCTTCCAGGTGTTTATTATCTCCGGGCTGATTGCCCTGATCCCATTCCTGGTCTTTTTCGACCCGAATGACTTCAACAAAAAGGACCCTTAGGCTGGAAAATATTCCCGGAGAATAAAGTACTTCAGAAGGTTGCAGGTCGGCAAAAAATCCCTGCTAGAAAAGACGGCGAGACTGCCGCCTGACATCGCGATCCGCATCCCTCAGGAGCCGATCTCATTGTGCCGGATCGAGAGATGTCAAAATGTCGCCTCCTTCCTGGAGAATTGACAGGCGAACAACTTTCAACCCCCTTCATCCAGGTCTTTCATGAGGTGCCTGACTTTATCACCGACCCTCGACTCAGGCACTTTCGTAAGGGTATCCGTATGAGGACGCCAGTAAGAACGACATGGCGCGTAACCCACCCATTCGATTTTTCCCTCGAGGAGCCATAGCCGGCCGCAGGCATCATAGTAGAATAACCGCCTGCGAGCATCCATATAAAGGTTTCTCTTCTCGAAATATTCCTCACGGCCGCATTCGACGGGTATGACGCCCTCACGGCTCCAGTTCGGAAGGGCACCGGCACACCACTCCAGAAGCCTCTGCAGTTCGTCCTCCGATATGACGACCTCCGAGACATAAGGCCTTGGCCATCTGAAAGCGCCCGCCAGCATGGTCCCGAAAATCTGCAGGGTCATCAGATCCTCAATCAGCGGAAAAGCCTCATCAAAATAGGCATTCCACCAATCGTCCCAGCGTTCCGGGTTGATCCGCAAGATCTTCATCACACGTCCGTCCGGTTCATGGAATATCTCTCACTGTAAACGACCATCGGGATGCGCCCCCCGGAGGGAAACCCCTGGTACAAAGACAAGCCCGGCAGGGAAGCATCCCGGTCTACACCCGGTCGTTGATGAATCAGATAAGGCTGTATTTATATCCTGGAATATGGTATTTGCCCCGCACACCCGACGAAGAAGGAGACAGGCCATGGAAGACCAAATGAAAGAAACCCCCCAGGCCATGGGCCCCGGCGGAACCGACAGGCCAAAGGTCAGGATCAGCATTCAGGATCTATACAGGGAGGAAATATTCACGGATATGAGAGTCGGCGCCATCCGGCAGCTCACCCCCGTCAAGTCGAACGGCGAGTTCGACAAAAACCGCAAGATTCTCTTCATCGGCCAGTCGTCCCTTGTCACCCAGCATGGCCCTCTGCCCATCCAGTTTCCCATTGAGGCCAAGAACCTCCAGCAGGCCCTGGAGAAGTTCCCCGAGACCATGGAGCTTTTCGTGGATAACCTGATAGAGCAGGCCAAGGAAATGCAACGCCAGGAGCAGTCCCGGATCATCGTCCCGGGCGCGAATATCACGGACCCCAAGATCATCCTGAAATGACCTGACGGTCCCACGGGGACTCTGTGGAATCGTCGCCAGGTCGAGACCGGCGCGTCCATTACGGACCCCGTCTGGAGGATCCTTCGAGCCTCCTGATCTCCTCAAAGAGTCTTTCGTTTACCGGCGTGGGGACACCATAGCGCCTGCCCAGTTCGATTACCTTGCCGGCAAACATCTCCACCTCCGTTTTTCGCCCCGCCTCGACATCCTGGAGCATGGAGGTTTTCCCCGAAGGATTGAGGGAGTCGAGGACGGCATACCAGTTCCCGACATCCTCGTCGGTCAGGTGAACCCCGGCCTCCGCAGCGAGTTGGATGACCTCCTGCATGGCCGATGCCATGAGTTCCCTCGCCCGCGAGGAGGTCTGAAAAACACTATAAGAACCGCCGAGGACAGCCGACACCTGGTTGATTCCCACGTTGATCATGAACTTCCACCAGAGGGTCCGGATCATGTCGTCCGGCACCTCACAGACGATGCCCACCCTGTCAATAAATTCTTTCACGCGTCGCACCCGCTCTGTCCAGACCGGGTTTCTGGCCTCGCCGAACAACAGCTTGCCCTGACTCCTGTAGGTCACCCGGTTGCCCTCCCGCAGCGCGTCGATGCCCACGTTGATCGCATAGAGGACTTTTTCCATTCCATAGACGGAGCCGATCCTCTCTTCGCTGTCGATACCGTTCATGACAGAGATAATGGTCGTCTCGTCGCCGACCGCTTTTCTCATCTCCCCGATTGCCTGGTCAAGGTGATGATGCTTGACAGCAACGATGACAAGGTCGGCAGGACTCGAAATCTCTTTCGGGTGAAAAACCGGGATCGGGTAATGCCTGCCATTGACGATGACGCCTTGATTCCTCAGCCGCTCGCCCCGCTCGCCCGCCGCGATAAAGGCCACGTTGTTTTTATCCATTTCGAACAGCAAGCCGGCATAGGCCGCCCCGACGGCCCCGGCCCCGATGATATAGACCGATTTTATGGGTGGCTTCACAGATTCTTCTCCATGTCCCGAAAAGCCCAATATGGACTGACCGGCAACTCTCCCGGTCCTGCCTCAGAGAGCTGACTATCGCGCGAAAACCTTCCGGAGGAGTTCCATCGTCCGGGCGGCCGGGTTCGTCCGGATCGCCATTTCCTCCTGCCCCAGCTTGAAAAAAAGCCCCTCAAGAGCCTTGTTCGTTACATACCGGTCCAAGTCCAGGGATTCCATTTTCATGAAGGGGGCCGCGGATGTGTACTTCTCCGTCATGGCCTTGTAGGAACGTGTTACACCCACCTCGTTCATACTCGTGGAGACGATGGGTTTGAATCTATCAAAAAGCCGGGGGGACGTCTTGGTCTTGAAATATTCCGTCGCGGCGGTATTCCCTCCGTTCAGAATCTTCCCGGCATCCTCAAAGGACATCTGCTTGATGGCGTCGACAAAAATGGCTGCGGCCTCGGGCGCCGCCTTCTCTGCCGCCCTGTTCATACTGAGGACGAAGTCGTCCACTTCCTTCGAGTAGCCCGCCATCTTCATGACATCCGCCGCCTTCTGTATTTTTTCGGGCATGAGAATCTTGATGGCCTGATCCTTGAAATAACCATCCGTCTTTGAAACAGACTTCACCGCCCTGTCTGTCCCCACGGAAAGCGCTTCCTTGAGGCCCGATACGGTGGTGCCGTCATCCCGGGACGATCCGGCCGGGATCTGGACACCCTTCAGTATGTCATCAAAGGAAACAGCCTGTGCCTGCGGGGCCAGAAACAAGCCCGCAGCGAGAAACGCTGAGATGAAGATTTTTTTCACAACGAGTCCCCTCCGCAAAAATTTTCTAGAAGTGCTTCCTGCCTGAGATCGTCATCTCCTTTGTCAACTATCTCCATTGAGTTCATGTGTCCCGTGGCGGGACCGTCTCAACCGGCATTCACCTATTTCATGCCCTTTAAAAGCCCCTCCACCGGCCAGGTGTTGATGATGTCCTTTTTCTCGGCCCAGCCCCGCCTGGCCTGGGCCACGCCGTACCTCATCATGACAAGCTGATCGACGTGGTGGGCGTCCGTGTTGACAACCATTCGGACACCGGCCCTGACAGCCTTCATGATGTTTACATCGTTCAAATCCAGCCTCTCAGGGTAGGCATTGATTTCCAGAACCTTCCCCGTCTCCCGGGCGACCTTCAGGAGACGATCAAAGTCCGTTTCGTACTCGTCACGACGCTTGAGGATACGGCCCGTGGGATGGGATAAAATATCCACATGGGGATTCTTGAGCGCCCGGATGATCCGCTCTGTCATCTCGGTCCGCGTCATCTTGAACTGAGAGTGGATGCCCGCAATCACAAAATCGAGTTCT